>NZ_JBSHDU010000070.1:0-42703 GCF_053616475.1 Streptomyces sp. NPDC055815
GGTGGTGTGGGGGCGCGCCCCGGGGGGGGCGGGGGGGGGGCGGGGGGGGGGGGGGGCCTGGGGGGGGGGGGGCGGCCGCCCCCCCACGCCGAAGAGGTCACGCTTCGGGCGTTCCGGTCGTGACGCGTCGCCGACGTGAGGATGCCGAATCGCGCCCGAAAATGTTTCGAAATGCTCTCGAATTCTGCGTTGCCACAACCTAGGAACGCGCGGCCTCTCGGTCAAGCCCTGTCGCCGATTGATTTGAAAACGGCGGGAGTTCATTGCCTTGACAGGCCGGTTGCGCGACCGGAAACTCTTCGAAAGTTTGCGATATCTGTCGCCGGGAAGACGTACGCACCGAGGAGAGAAGTTGAGCGAGAAGCGTCCGACCCTGGCCGTCATCGCCGCGGAGGCCGGGGTCTCCCAGGCCACCGTGTCCAAGGTGATCAACGGCCGTTCCGACGTCGCGCCCTCGACACGCGAACGGATCGAGGGGCTGCTGCGATCCCGCAACTACCTCCCGCCCGGCAGGCAGAGCAGAGCCCGCCGGTCGGGCCTCGTCGACCTGATCATCGGCGGTCTGGACAGCGCGTGGGCGGTGGAGATCCTGCGCGGCGTCGAGGCCGAGTGCGCCCAGCGGAGCGTCGCCACCGTCGTGTCGCTGGTCCCGCCGGGCGAGGCCACGCCGTCCAGTTGGGCCGCGCTGCCGGTCCTTCACCACAGCGACGGCGTCATCCTCGTCACCACCTCGGTCACCCACGCCCAGCGCGCCCAGGTGGAGAGGGCCGGGGTGGCGCTGGTCGTCATCGACCCCATCGACCTCCCGGGCAACGGCGTGCCGAGCGTCGGGGCGACCAACTGGGCGGGCGGGCTCGCCGCCACCGAGCACCTGCTGGAGCTGGGGCACCGTCGGATCGCCGTCATCGGCGGACGCAAGGACATGCTTTGCAGCCAGGCCCGGATCGACGGGTACCGGGCCGCCCTGGAGCGGGCCGGGATCGAGGTCGACCGCGACCTGATCCGGTTCGGCGACTTCCAGCACGAGGGCGGGTTCCGTGGCGCCCGGGAACTGCTCGCCCTCCCCGAGCCGCCGACCGCCGTCTTCGCCGGCAGCGACCAGCAGGCGATGGGCGTCTACGAAGCCGCCCGGCAGGGCGGGCTGAGCATCCCGCGGGACCTCAGCGTGGTCGGCTTCGACGACCTGCCGATGTGCCAGTGGCTGTCACCGCCGCTGACGACGGTGCGTCAGCCGCTGGAGGAGATGGGCCGGGTCGCCGCCCGCACCCTGTTCCAGGTTCTGGAGAAGCAGCCCCTCGTCACCCCTCGGATGGAGCTTTCGACCGAACTCAAGGTCCGGCTCTCCACAGCCCCGCCCCCTCGTTCCTGACCGATCCCGCTGCCAGGTTCAGGGACGGCCGCAACAATCCGGCCATGGCATGCCTGAATGCGGGAAATCGTCGTTCATGGCAGCGCCCCATTGTCGGCACCGGCATCCCTTTGGGGCCCTGATTCTGCTCCGTATGTCCGAATATGAAGGCGCTCACCCCTGCACGGAAGTCCCAGGTCAGAGGCTGATTCTCATCGAAAGAATTTCGCTGGGCGCAGGATTCTCGAAATGATTTCGAAACTGTTGACATGTTTCCGTCGAGTTTCCAAACTGAGTCCCGAGCCGATGCCGCCCTCTGCCCGTGTGCCGCGCGCCGGCTTTTGAAAGCCGTTACGCCGTGGCAGTACGCGTCCTTTATCCCCGGACGCCGGCGTCGCTCACGCGGATTCCTTTCCGCCGCGCTCGAATCGTTCCGTGATTTCCACCCTGGAGGTTCAGTCATGCGCGCACCATCCCTTCCACCGTCCACCGCCCGCCGGAAGCTCGGCGGCCTGGGTGCGGCGCTGATCGTCGGCGTCCTCGGTTCGGCCACCCTGCTGGTGGCGCCGCCGGCCTCACAGGCCGCCGAGAGCACGCTCGGCAGCGCGGCGGCGCAGAGCGGCCGCTACTTCGGCACCGCCATCGCCTCGGGCAGGCTGGGCGACTCGACGTACACGACGATCGCGGCCCGCGAGTTCAACTCGGTGACGGCCGAGAACGAGATGAAGATCGACGCCACCGAGCCCCAGCAGGGCCAGTTCAACTTCGCCGCCGGTGACCGCGTCTACAACTGGGCCGTGCAGAACGGCAAGCAGGTGCGCGGCCACACCCTGGCCTGGCACTCCCAGCAGCCGGGCTGGATGCAGAGCCTCAGCGGCAGCACGCTGCGCCAGGCGATGACCAACCACATCAACGGCGTGATGGCCCACTACAAGGGCAAGATCTCCCAGTGGGACGTCGTGAACGAGGCCTTCGTCGACGGCACCTCGGGGGCCCGGCGCGACTCCAACCTGCAGCGCACGGGCAACGACTGGATCGAGGTCGCCTTCCGCACCGCGCGCGCCGCCGACCCGGCCGCCAAGCTCTGCTACAACGACTACAACATCGAGAACTGGACCTGGGCCAAGACCCAGGCCGTGTACTCCATGGTCAAGGACTTCAAGCAGCGCGGTGTGCCGATCGACTGCGTCGGCTTCCAGTCGCACTTCAACAGCGACAGCCCGTACAACAGCAACTTCCGCACCACCCTGCAGAGCTTCGCGGCCCTCGGTGTCGATGTGGCCGTCACCGAGCTCGACATCCAGGGCGCCTCGGGCACGACCTACGCCAACGTGACCAACGACTGCCTGGCCGTCCCGCGCTGCCTCGGCATCACCGTCTGGGGCGTGCGCGACACCGACTCCTGGCGAGCGGACCAGACGCCGCTGCTGTTCAACGGCGACGGCAGCAAGAAGCCCGCCTACACCTCCGTCCTCAACGCGCTCAACGCCGTCTCCCCCAACCCCAACCCGACGCCCTCGCCCGGTTCCGGCCAGATCAAGGGCGTCGCTTCGGGCCGCTGCATCGACGTCCCCGGCTCCAGCACCACCGACGGCACCCAGGTCAACCTGTGGGACTGCAACAACCGCACCAACCAGCAGTGGACCTACACCTCCGCGGGTGAGCTCAGGGTCTACGGCGACAAGTGCCTGGACGCCGCCGGCACCGGCAACGGCGCCAAGGTGCAGATCTACAGCTGCTGGGGTGGCGACAACCAGAAGTGGCGCCTCAACTCCGACGGGTCCATCGTCGGCGTCCAGTCCGGCCTCTGCCTCGACGCCGCCGCCAACGGCACCGCCAACGGCACCCTGATCCAGCTCTACTCCTGCTGGAACGGCGCCAACCAGCGCTGGACCCGCACCTGACCCGCCCCACCGCGCCCACAGCGTGAAGGGGAGCCAGGAAGGTCCTGGCTCCCCTTCGGGCTCCGCGGAACTCCGGCAACCTTTTCGCGTCCGGCGGCAACCGAGCAGTGCACCATCGACTCGACCTTCCGGACGGACGGACATGCAGACAGCACGGCGGGCAACCCGACAGCGCGGACACCGGCGCAGGCGCAGACACCGGCTCCTCTGGAGCACGCTGGCGGTACCGGCGGTGGTATCCGCCCTCATCTGCCTGGTGATGGCCCTGCGCCCCGCTCCCACGACCGACTCGGGCGCGGCCACGACGGTGGCCCCCGTCACCGGCCAGGAGACGTCCCCGGCGACCGGTTCCGCACCCCCGGCCCGCGCCTCCCACACGCCACCGACAGCGATCTCGTCGGCGGCCGGCGCCTCTCGCGCGCCGACGGCATCGGCCTCGACGCCGACCACGGGCGCGACCCCCGCGGCCGCGCGGCCCTCGCAGACGACCGGCCGGACGGCACCGCGGACCGCACGCATCCAGCCCCGCACCACGTACCAGGGGGTCGCGACCGCCTACAAAGCCGCGGACGGCAACGGCGCCTGCCTGTTCGGGCCGAACGACGACCTCATGGTCGCGGCGATGAACACCACCGACTACGAGTCGTCCAGGGCGTGCGGCGCGTACGTGCTCGTCCGCGCCTCCAACGGCGCCTCGATCACGGTCCGGATCACCAACGAGTGCCCGCTCCCCTGCGCGCCCGGACAACTCGACCTCAGCGAGCAGGCGTTCGCCGAACTGGCGGACCTCAAGGTCGGTCGGCTCCCGATCACCTGGAGCCTGCTGAGCCCCGGCACCCTCGGCCCGCTCTCGATCCGGTACAAGACCGGGTCCAACCCCCACTGGTGCGGCATCCAGGTGATCGACCACCGCAATCCGGTCGACCGGCTCGAGGTCCGCACGGCCCAAGGCTGGCGGCAGCTGCCCCGTACCGACTACAACTACTTCCTCTCCGCCGACGGCAGCGGATGCGGCGGCTCGATCAGGATCACCGACATCTACGGGGAACGGCTGAAGGTCGACGGGATCGCGCTGAAACCGGACGTCGCCCAGCGGACCCGCGTCCAGTTCACCCGCCGCTGAAACGGCCCCTGTGTCCCCCCGCCGGCCGCAGGTACCCCGCCGTCCGCCCGTTCACCGGCGGCCGGCGGGGCGCCTCTCAGCGCGTTCGCGAGACCTTCGCCGTCCGGGCCGGCGGCGGGGCGGTGCTCTTTCTGACGACGAGACTGGTCGCGAGTTCCATGCGCGTCACCGAGGGCTCCCCTGCGCGCAGGCGGAGCAGCATCTGGACCGCCTCCTCGCCCATCTCGCGCAGGGGCTGGTGGATCGTGGTGAGCGGGGGGCTCGACCATCGGGCGATCATCACGTCGTCGTAGCCGACGACGGACAGGTCCTCGGGCACGCGCAGTCCGCACACCCGGGCCGCCTCCATGACGCCGAGCGCCTGCAGATCGCTCCCGGCGAAGATGGCGGTGGGCCGTTCCGGCGCCTGCAGCAGCTCCATCGCGCGCGCGTACCCGCCCTCGACGTGGAAGTCGCCGAACCGGACGAGGCCGGCGTCGTGGTCCAGGCCGGCCATGTTCAGGGCGGACCGGTAGCCGTCGAGGCGGGCCAGCGAGCACAGCATGTCCTCGGGGCCGGTGATGATGCCGATGCGGCGGTGCCCGAGGTCGATGAGGTGGCGGGTCGCGGCGACGCCGCCGGACCAGTTCGCGGAGCCGACGGACGGTACGTCCGGTTCGGGGTCTCCCGCCGGGTCGACGATCACGAAGGGGATCGACCGCGCGTCGAGCTGCCGTTTGACGGCGTCGGGGAGGGAGGAGAACACCAGGACCACGCCGATCGGCCGGCGCTGGAGCACTCCTTCGATCCAGTCCGGCGCGGGGGCGTGCCGGGTGCCGCTCTCGGTGAGCACGACGCTCGCCTGGTGGGCCTTGGCGAGGTTCTCCACGCCTCGGATCAGCTCCATCGACCACACGCTGTCGAGCTCGTGGAAGACGAGTTCGACGAGGGGCGCCTCCCTGGTGACGCGGGTGGTGCGCCGGTACGCGTGCTCTTCGAGGAGCTGCTCGACCCTGACGCGCGTGCCGGGCGAAACGTCCTGTCGGCCGTTGAGGACTTTCGAAACTGTCGACAGTGAGACCCCGGCCTGCTGCGCGACCTCCGCCAGCGTGATTCGCCTGCTCTCCTCGCCATCTCGCATCTGAGCAGCATAAAGCACCGTTCCACGCGGCGACATAGTCACGCTTTGATAACTCCGCACCGAAGGGTTGACCGGTTCACCGCCTCAACTTTAGCGTCCGACGCCAGGAAGTTTCGACGTCAGTATCGAAACTCTTTCGAAAGGTTGGGCGATGAAGCGACACGTACGGCTCCTCAGAACCGCAGTCGTCGGTGGGGCGTCGCTGGCCATGACCCTCTCCCTGGCGGCCTGCGGCGGGTCGGGCGACTCCGCCGGAGGCGGCGCGGACGAGATCCACGTCCTGGTGTACGGCGACGCCACCAACAAGGTGGAGAAGCAGCTCGTCGACACCTTCAACAAGACGTCGAAGGTCAAGGCCGTCCTCGACACCATCCCCGGCGCCGACTACCAGTCCAAGCTGCAGACGATCATCAGCGGCAAGCAGGCGCCGGACGTGTTCTTCAACTGGGGCGGCGGCAGCATCAAGCCCTTCGTCGACGCGGGCCTCCTCATGCCGCTCGACGACGTCATCGCCAAGGACCCCGGTCTCAAGTCCAACTTCCTGCCGTCCGTCTTCGACACCGCGGTCGTCGGCGGCAAGCCGTACGGCGTACCCATGCGCGGCACCCAGCCCGTCCTGCTGTTCAGCAACAAGAAGGTCCTGGCGGACGCCGGCGTCACCGCACCGCGCACCTGGGACGAGCTGCTGACCGCGGTCAAGGCCCTCAAGGCCAAGGGCGTCACCCCCATCGCCCTCGGCGGCGGCGACAAGTGGCCCACCCAGATGTGGTTCCAGTACGTCTACGACCGGGTGGCCGGCCCCGAGCTCTTCCAGAAGGCCGTGAACGGCGACAAGAGCGTCTGGGCGAGCGCCGACAGCAAGAAGGCCCTCGGCATGCTCAAGGAGCTGATCGACGCGGGCGCGTTCGGCACCAACTACGACTCGGTCAAGTTCACCGACGGCGGCTCCCCCGCCCTCCTCGCCACCGGCAAGGCCGGCTTCGAGCTCATGGGCTCCTGGGAGTACTCCACGCTCCAGGACGCCTACCCGGACTTCGTGAAGAGCGATCTCGGCTACGGCACCTTCCCGACCGTCGCGGGCGGCAAGGGCGGCCCGGACAACCTGGCCGGCAACACCAACAACTTCTACTCGGTCCTGAAGAAGACCGAACACCCGGAGGCCGTGGCCGAGTTCCTGAAGCTCATGTACTCGGACGAGTTCGTCAAGGGCCAGCTGAGCATCGGCAACCTGCCCACCACCACCAACACCGCCAAGTTCCTGGGCGAATCCGCCAGCCCCGCCTACTCGACGTACCAGTACGACCTGGTGAAGAAGGCCCCCCACTTCCAGCTCTCCTGGGACCAGGCCTATCCCCCGGCGGCCACCACCACCATCCACCAAGCCGTCCAGCAGTTCTTCAACGGCCAGACCGGCCCCGACGAGTTCATCGCCGCCATGCAGAGCCTGCCCGCGGCCTGACCCGCGGCCCCGACTTCCGGAACGCCTCCCATGACCACAACCGCTGTACCCACCGCGGACAGCACCGAGAAGAGCGTCCGGCGCGGGCGGCCCAGCCGCCCCGCGACCGGTGTGGGCCGCCCGGGCTTCGCCTGGGCGGCGCCCGCCGCCGTCTTCTTCGGCCTGTTCGCCCTCGTCCCGCTCGTCCTGGTCGTCGTGCTGTCCTTCACCCGCTGGAACGGCCTCGGCTCCCCCGAGTTCGCCGGCCTGGACAACTGGAGCCGGCTGCTCGACGACCCCGTGATGGTGAAGAGCCTCTGGCTGAGCCTGCTCCTCACCGTGCTCGGCGTCGTCGTGCAGACGCCGATCAGCATCCTGCTCGGCGTCTGGGCCGCCGGCCGGCAGCGCAACCGGGCCGTCCTGTCCGCGATCTACTTCGTCCCGCTCCTGCTGTCCATCACCGCCGTCTCCGTACTGTGGCGCGCCGTGCTCGACCCCAACTTCGGGGTCCCGTCACAGGCGAAGTGGCTCTTCGGCGACGGCAACCTGTTCGGCACGCAGACCGGCGCCCTCGGTGTCCTCGTCTTCGTCAGCACCTGGCAGTTCACACCCCTGCACACACTGATCTACCAGGGCGCCGCGCGGGCCGTCCCCGGGGTCCTCTACGAGGCCGCCCGGATCGACGGCGCCGGCACGGTCCGCCAGTTCTTCCACATCACGCTGCCGCAGCTGCGCAACACCGTCGTGACCTCGATGATCCTGATGGTGGTCGGCGGACTCACGACCTTCGACACCGTACTGATCCTCACCCAGGGCGGGCCGGGCACCGACACCACCAACAGCGCCTACTACATGTACCAGAAGGCCTTCAAGAGCTTCGATTTCGGCTCCGCCTCCGCGATCGCGCTGCTCCTCGTCCTCGTCGCCACCCTCGTCTCCCTGGTCATGGTGCGCCTGACCGGCTACGACCGGATGCGCAGCACCATGGAGGGCGTGTGATGAAGCCCCGTCCCAACCTCCTCGCCGGTTTCGGCTCGTTGATCTGGCTCTTCGTGGTCGGTCTACCGCTGTACGTCATGCTGATCGCCACGTTCCAGTCGCGTGCGGACTACGCGGCGAACGGCCCGCTCGCCTTCCCCGAGCACTTCACCCTCGACAACTACGTCAACGACCTCGATGACGGCTTCGCGCAGTACTTCCTCAACACGGTCGTCGTCAC
The DNA here is from genome assembly GCF_053616475.1 of Streptomyces sp. NPDC055815. Classification (NCBI taxonomy): domain Bacteria; kingdom Bacillati; phylum Actinomycetota; class Actinomycetes; order Kitasatosporales; family Streptomycetaceae; genus Streptomyces; species Streptomyces sp. NPDC055815. Next base: position 8,153 of record NZ_JBSHDU010000070.1, read on the forward strand.
GGTCGCGGTCGTCGGCATCGTCGTGCTCCTCGTGCCGCCGCTCGCGTACGCCATCGTGCGCAGCGACGGCAAGGCCACCGGACGGGTCTTCCGGCTCTTCCTGCTCGGCCTCGCGATCCCGTCCCAGGCCGTGATCGTCCCGATGTTCTACCTGATCAACGAGGCCGGCCTGTACGACAACCTGCTCGGCGTCATCCTGCCGACCGCCGCCTTCGCGATGCCCGTGTGCGCCCTGATCCTCACCGGCGTCATGCGGGACATCACGCCCGAGCTGTACGAGGCCATGACCGTCGACGGGGCCTCGCCCTGGACGATCTTCCACCGGCTCGTGCTGCCCCTGTCGAAGAGCGGTCTGTCCACCATCGTGGTGTTCTCCTCGCTCCAGGCCTGGAACGGCTTCCTGTTCCCGCTGGTCCTCACCCAGTCCTCGGAGAACAAGGTCATCACGATGGGCCTGTACGACTTCCAGACGGAACACGGCGTCGACATTCCCGGCCTCCTCGCGGCCGTCGTCCTGTCCATGCTCCCCATCCTGCTCGTCTATCTGTTCGCCCGTCGCGCCCTGGTCCAGGGCCTGATGGGGGTCGGAGGAAAGTGACCGACACCGTGGCCCCCAAGACCCAAGCCCCGTACCGCGCCTGGCACGACACCGCGCTGAGCGCGGAAGCCCGCGTCGACGCGCTGATCCGCGAGATGACCCTGAAGGAGAAGACCGCCCAGCTCTACGGCGTGTGGGTCGGGGCCTCCGACGAGGGCGCCGAGGTCGCGCCGCACCAGCACGACATGGAGGAGCCGGTCGACCTCGACGCTCTGCTGCCCGACGGTCTCGGCCAGCTCACCCGGCCCTTCGGAACCGTCCCCGTCGACCCCGCGCTCGGCGCCCTCTCCCTGATGCGGACGCAGGCCCGGATCTCCGCCGCGAACCGCTTCGGCATCCCGGCCGTCGCGCACGAGGAGTGCCTCGCCGGCTTCGCGGCCTGGGGCGCCACCGCCTATCCCGTACCGCTGTCCTGGGGAGCGACCTTCGACCCCGCGCTCGTACGGGAGATGGCCGCCGCCATCGGCCGCGACATGCGGGCGGTCGGCGTGCACCAGGGGCTCGCGCCCGTCCTCGACGTCGTCCGCGACGCCCGCTGGGGGCGCGTGGAGGAGACCATCGGCGAGGACCCGTACCTCGTCGGCACGATCGCCACCGCCTACGTCCAGGGCCTCGAGTCCGCCGGGATCGTCGCCACCCTCAAGCACTTCGCCGGTTACTCCGCCTCCCGGGCCGGCCGCAACCTCGCCCCGGTCGGCATGGGCGCCAGAGAGCTGGCCGACGTCATCCTGCCGCCGTTCGAGATGGCGGTCCGGGAGAGCGGCGTCCGCTCGGTGATGCACGCCTACACCGACACCGACGGCATTCCCTCGGCCGCCGACGACGGACTGCTCACCGGGCTCCTCCGGGACACCTGGGGCTTCACCGGCACCGTCGTGGCCGACTACTTCGGCGTCGCGTTCCTGAAGACCCTGCACGGCGTCGCCGGCACGTTCGGCGAGGCGGCCGGGACGGCGCTCGCCGCCGGCGTCGACGTGGAACTCCCCACGGTGAAGACCTTCGGCGACCCGCTCCTGGACGCGGTCCGGCAGGGACAGGTCTCCGAGGAGCTCGTGGACCGCGCGGTCCGGCGGGTCCTCCTGCAGAAGGCCCACCTCGGGCTGCTCGACCCCGACTGGAGCCCGGTCCCCCCGGCACTGCGCGGCACCGACACCACGGCGGACGCGGACCGGCTGCGCGGCACGCTCGACCTGGACCCGGCCGCCAACCGCGAGCTGGCCGGCCGCATCGCCGAGCAGGCCGTCGTCCTGCTCCACAACGACGGGACGCTGCCGCTCGACCCGGGAACCCCGCGCCGGATCGCCCTGATCGGCCCCAACGCCGAGGTCCCCACGGCGGTTCTGGGCTGCTACTCCTTCCCCGTCCACGTCGGCGGACAGCATCCCGACACGCCCCTCGGCATCGACCTGCCCACCCTCCACGAGGCCCTCGTGGCGGAGTTCCCCGGCGCCGAGATCCTCGTGGCGCGGGGAACGGGCATCGACGACGCCGGGACCGAGGGCTTCGCCGAGGCCCTGGAATCGGCCCGACGCGCCGACGTCGTCGTGGCGGCCCTCGGGGACCGCGCCGGTCTCTTCGGGCGGGGCACCAGCGGCGAGGGCTGTGACGCGGAGTCCCTCGTCCTGCCCGGGGCCCAGCAGCAACTGCTCGACGCCCTCCTCGACACCGGGACACCGGTCGTGACGGCCCTGCTGGCCGGCCGGCCCTACGCGCTCGGCCGCGCCGTGGACGAGTCCGCCGCGATCGTGCAGGCCTTCTTCCCCGGCGAGGCCGGAACCACGGCCGTCGCCTCGGTCCTCAGCGGGCGGACCTGCCCGAGCGGCAGGCTGCCCGTCAGCGTGCCCCGCCACCCCGGCGCCCAGCCGTCCACCTACCTCGCCGCTCGCCTGGGCCAGACCAGCGAGGTCTCCAGCATCGACCCGACGCCGGCCTTCGGCTTCGGACACGGCCTCACCTACACCACGTTCGCGTGGAGCGACCTGGCCGTGGCGGACACCGAGGCTCCGACGGACGGCGCGGTGCGGCTCGCCCTCACCGTGGCGAACACCGGCGACCACGCCGGCACCGAAATCGTCCAGCTCTATCTGCACGACCCGGTGGCCTCCGTGGTCCAGCCCGTGCAGCGGCTCATCGGGTACGTACGCCTCGACCTGGCCCCCGGAGAGCGGAAGCGGGTCCACGCGGTCGTCCCCGCGGACCTCGCGTCCTTCACCGGCCGGGCGGGGACGCGCATCGTGGAACCGGGACAGCTGGAGCTGCGGTTCGGCGCGTCCAGCACGGAGCCGCGGCTGACCGCCCGGGTGACCCTCACCGGCCCGGTGCGGCAGGTGGACCACGGCCGGCGCCTGCACGTCGACTTCGAGGTCCTCCCGGAGGCCCGCGCCTGAACCGCCGGCCCCGCTGCCCGTCCGGGCGGCGGGGCCGACCGCACGCTTGCGCGGCCAGGATGTCGACAGGCCCACCGAAACTTTCGCCGCGGTTCAGAGGCCCGTCACCGAGTTCGCGCCGATCGTCCTGGCGTACCAGCGGGCGCTGCGCTTCGGCGTGCGCAGTTGGGTGGCGTAGTCGACGTGGACCGCTCCGAAGCGCTTCTCGTAGCCGTACGCCCACTCGAAGTTGTCGAGGAGGGACCAGAGGAAGTAGCCGCGCACGTCGGCACCGTCCGCGATGGCCCGGTGGACGGCGGCGAGGTGGCGGTGGAGGTAGTCGATCCGGTCGTGGTCGTGGATCTGGCCGTCCGCCGTGGGGACGTCCGGGAAGGCGGCGCCGTTCTCGGTGACGGCCAGGGGGAGGCCGGGGTGGGCGCGGGAGGTGGCCACGAGGAGGTCGTGGAGACCGGTCGGGTCGATGGTCCAGCCCATGTCGGTGGTGTCGCCGGGCGGGAGGTGGAAGGTGACGTCCTCGGAGCCCGGCCACGGGGAGTGGTCGCTCTCGCCGTGGGCGTGGGTGCCCGCCGCCGCTCCGGGGGCGGGAGCGGAGACGACGGCGGGGGTGTAGTAGTTGATGCCGAGGAGGTCGATGGGGGCGCCGATGGCGGCCTCGTCGCCCGGCCTGACGAGGCTGTCCCAGTCGACGACGTGGGCGGTGTCGGCGAGGAGGTCGGCCGGGTAGCCGCCGGAGAGCATCGGTCCGGTGAAGACGCGGTTGCCGACGGCGTCGATGCGGCGGGCCGCGTCGAGGTCGGCGGGATCCGTGGTGAGCGGGCGGACCTGGTGCAGGTTGAGGGAGACCGCGACCTGGGCGTGTGCGGGCAGCGCCGCACGCAGGGCGGCGGTGGCGCGGCCGTGGCCGAGGTTGAGGTGGTGGGCGGCGCGCAGCGCGAGGGCGGGGTCGGTGCGGCCGGGGGCGTGGACGCCGGAGCCGTAGCCGAGGAAGGCCGAGCACCAGGGTTCGTTGAGGGTCGTCCACAGCGCGACCCGGTCGCCGAGGGCCTCGGCCGCCAGGGCGGCGTACTCGCCGAAGCGCTCGGCGGTCTCCCGTACCGTCCAGCCGCCCGCCTCTTCCAGCGCCTGCGGGAGGTCCCAGTGGTAGAGGGTGGCCACCGGCTGGATGCCGGCGTCGAGGAGTTCGTCGACGAGCCGGCTGTAGAAGTCGAGGCCTGCCGGGTTGGCGGGGCCCCGGCCGCCGGGCTGGATGCGGGGCCAGGCCAGGGAGAAGCGGTAGGCCTGGATGCCGAGGTGGGACATCAGGGTGACGTCGGTCCGGTAGCGGTGGTAGTGGTCGCAGGCGATGTCCCCGGTGTCGCCGTTGGCGACCTTGCCGGGGGTGTGGGAGAAGGTGTCCCAGATGGAGGGCGTGCGACCGTCCTCGGCCACCGCGCCCTCGATCTGGTACGCGGCGGTGGCCGCGCCCCACAGGAAGCCGGGCGGGAAGTGCAGTCGGCCGACGGCGGCGGGGGCGGTGACGGGGGTTGCGGGCATGACGAGGTCTCCCTTGGGCGGAGGTTGTCGGACGTGAGGGCGAGGTGGAGCGGGGAGGTCAGCCCTTGATGGCGCCCTGGGTGATGCCGCCGACGATGTGACGGCCGAAGAGGGCGAAGACCAGGAGCAGGGGCAGGGTGCCCATGAGCGCTCCGGCGGTGATGACGGACCAGTCGGTGGACCAGCCGGTGCCGAGGCCGGCGAGCGCGACCTGGACGGTGGGGTTGGTGGAGCCGTTCATGACGATGATCGGCCAGAGGAAGTCGTTCCACGACTGGACGAAGGTGAGCATGCCCAGGACCGCCATCGCCGGGCGGGCGACGGGGAAGACGACGTGCCAGATGACGCGCAGGGAGTTGGCGCCGTCGACGCGGGCGGCTTCCAGGAGTTCGGTGGGCAGTGCCTGCGCGAGGAACTGGCGCAGGAAGAACACGCCGAAGGCGGTGACGAGGACGGGCAGGATCAGCGCCCCGAGGTGATTGCTGAGCCCCAGGTTCTTGGTGAGGATGAACAGCGGGACGACGCTGAGCTGTGCGGGCACGGCGAGGGTGGACAGGACCAGGCCGAGCAGGACCTTCTTCCCGCGGAAGCGGAGTTTGGCGAAGGCGAAGCCCGCGAGGACGGAGAAGGTCACCGTGCTGACGGTGACGGCCCCGGCGACGAGCGTGGAGTTGAGCAGGGCGACGCCCATGCCGCGCCCGCCGGCGTGCTGCCACACGTAGCGGAGGTTGTCGAAGAGGTTGCCGCCGGGCAGCATCGGCGGCGGGCTGGAGACGACGGCGTGGCTGTCGGTGGAGGCGGCGACCAGCGTCCAGTACAGCGGGAACAGCGAGGCCAGGGCGGCGAGTCCGAGGACGAGGTGGGCGAGTCGCCCGGCCCGGTGCTGGCCACCGGCCCGCCCGGCCCGGGCGGAGGGCCCGGCCGGTGCGTGGGGACGGCGGTCGGGGACGGATGCGGTGGTGGTCATGTCTTACTCCACGTCACTGGGAGGCGCGCAGGCGGCGGGTGATCAGCGCGTTGACGAGCCCGATGAGCAGCAGCAGGCCGAGCATGACCCAGGCGACCGCGCTGGCGCGCCCGAGCATGCTGGAGTGGAAGCCCTGGTCGTACATGAGGATCCCGAGGGTCTCGTACTGGTGGTCGCTGCCGCCCTGGTGGCCGCTCTGGCCGCCGAACAGGTAGGGCTCGCCGAAGAGCTGGGTGGCGCCGATGGTCGAGACGATCACCGTGAAGAGGATCGTGGGGCGCAGGGCGGGGATCGTGACGTGCAGGAACTGCTGCCATCGGTTGGCGCCGTCCAGGGCGGCGGCCTCGTACAGCTCGCGCGGCACGGCCTGCATGGCCGCGAGGTAGATGAGGGCGTTGTAGCCGGTCCAGCGCCAGGTGACGATGACGGAGATCGCGAACTGCGAGCTCCAGCGGCCGGCCTCCCAGTGCACGGGTCCGGCGCCGAACAGGCCCAGGAGCCAGTTGGCCATGCCTCCCTCGGGGCTGAAGATCAGGGCGAAGACGAGGGTGGCGGCGGCGACGGAGGTGGCGTACGGGGCGAGGAGGGCCGTGCGCAGGAACCCGCGGGCGCGGAGCCGGTAGTTGAGCAGGTGGGCGAGGCCCAGTGCCATGAGGAGCTGGGGGACGGTGGACAGGACGCCGAGGGTGAAGGTGTTGAGGAGCGCGTTCCAGAAGTAGTGGCTGACCTGGCCGGTGAACAGGTCCGTGTAGTTGTCGAGGCCGACCCATTCGGCGCGGTCCACGTTGTACAGGCTCACCCGGTGGAAGGAGAGCCAGCCGGTGTAGAGCAGCGGGAAGAGGCCGAAGGCGGCGAAGACGAGGAAGAACGGCGCGACGAGGGCGTACGGCGTGCCTTGGGTGTCCCAGCGGTGCAGGCGGCTGCGCCAGGCCGTGGATCCGGCGGGGCGGGCCGGGGGCGGCTGGGTGTCCTGACGGCCTGCGGGGCCGTTGCGGCTGGGTGCGGTCGTGGAGGCCACGGGCGGGTTCCTTCGGTGGTCACGGCCGGCCGCGTCGGTACGGGGAAGGGCGGCCGGCCCCCCGGTGACCGGCCGCCCCCCTCCCCCGCGAGCGGCGGCCGGGGAGGTTCGGGAAGGGTTACTGGATGGTGCTGTCGATCTGGCGGACGGTGGAGTTCCAGGCCTCTTCGGGGCTCTTGCCGTTCTGCTCCATGAGCTGGACGCCGGTGCTGAACGCCCCGGTGAGGTCCTGCGCGTGCGGGCCGGTCTCGGCGGGCCGGATGGCCTTGGCGGCGGTGGAGAAGATCTGGCCGGTGGCGGCGTCGGGGCCGATGTAGGGGTTCTTGTGGTCGACGAGGCCGGGCAGGTCGTAGGCGGCCTGGTTGGCGGGGATGTTGCCGACCTTCTCGAAGACCTTCGCCTGCTGCTCCGGCGCGGTGAGCCAGGCCACGAGCTTCTTCGCCTCGTCGACGTGCTTGCCGGAGGAGGGCACGGCCAGGAAGGAGCCGCCCCAGTTGCCGGCGGCCGGAGGCTGGGCGATGTTCCACTTGCCCTTGTTGGCGGGGCCGGAGAACTGCTGGATGTTGGCCTGCTGCCAGGAGGGGCAGACGGTGGTGGCGAAGGTGGACTGGGAGAAGGCGGTCTGCCAGGGGGTGTCGAACATCTTCAGGCCCTGGCTGGTCCCGCCCTGGACGGCCTTGACGGCCAGGTCCCAGGCGGTTCTGACACTGGCCGAGTCCTTGTAGGCGAGCTTGCCGTCCTTGTAGTACTGGACGGGGCTGCTGGAGACGACGGCGTTGAAGAGTCCGGTGGCGCTGTCCATGAAGTGGGTGCCCCGGGGCGCCTTGGCCTGGTACCGCTTGCCCGCGTCGACGAACTTCGCCCAGTCGCCCGCCCACAGCTTGCCGACCGAGGCGGGGTCGGAGGGCAGGCCCGCGGCCTTGAACAGGTCCTGGCGGTAGCAGATGGCCATCGGGCCGACGTCGGTGCCGAGGCCGATCGTCCTGCCGTCGGCGGTGGTGGCCTGGTCCCACTTCCAGGGCAGGTAGTCCTTCTTGTCGACGCCCGGGGCGTCGGACAGGTCGGCGAAGGCGCCGGCCAGGTCGTCGGAGGTGGCCAGGGCTATGCGGCCGACTTCGAGGGCCTGGACGTCGTCGAGGCCGCCGCCGGAGAGCCGGGTCTGCAGGGCGGTCCAGTAGTTGCCCTCGACGGTCGTCGGGTTCTCCTTGATGGTGATCCCGGGGTGCTGCTTCATGTACGCGTCGTACAGGCCGGCCTCCTTGTATCCGAAGGTCCCGAAGGTGCCGACGGTCAGGGTGATCTTCCCGTCGGCGGAGACGGAGTCGTCGCCGGAGGACGAGCAGCCGGTGAGGGCGAGCGCCAGGGCCGTGGCCGCGGAGAGGACGACGGCGGAGCGGCTGCGGACACGCGGCACGGACGTACGGGACATGGCATCTCCTCGATGCGTTGAGGGGGAAGGGGTGCGGCACGGCCTCGCCTCGACGGCGGTCGGCACAGGGGGTGCGGGGGGGGTGGCCTTCACTGGGCCGGGGAGAACAGGTTCCGGTGGCTTCCGACCGGACTGGGAGCGCTCCCAAATGGCGGCAGCCGGAACCCTGCCGCCCCCGTGACGGTCTGTCAAGGCCGGTGGCCGGGTTTGGCCGGGCTCTTCTCGCGGTGGTGCCGGTCAGGCGCTGGCGCGGGCGACCAGGCGGGTGGGCAGGATCAGCGGGGTGGGGTCCTGTCCGTTGATGAGCGCGACGAGCATGCGCGCCATCTCCCGTCCGAGACCCTCTATGGGCTGGTGCACCGTGGTGAGCGGCGGGTCGGCGATCCGGGCCACCGCCAGGTCGTCGAAACCGACCACGGCGATGTCGCCGGGGACCGGCCGGCCGGCCTCGCGCAGGGTCCGCAGCGCGCCGACGCCCATGTTGTCGCTGGCGGCGAACACCCCGTCCAGCTCCGGATGGTTCGCCAGCAGGGCGGCCATGGCCTCGGCTCCGCTGCACTCCGTGAAGTCGCCGGCCTGCGGCGGGTACGGTTCGAGGCCCGCCGCGAGGACGGCGTCCCGGTAGCCGCGGTACCGGGCGCGCCCGACCTCGGTGTCCAGGCGCCCGCAGATCGTGGCCACGCGGGTCCGGCCTCCCGCGATCAGGTGCTCGGTCGCCGCGCGTGCTCCGCCGACGTTGTCGACGTCCACGTACCAGCGGGGGTCCAGGCCGACCGGGCGCCCGCCGAACACGACGGGCATCTCCGCCTCCTGGGCCAGGTGGGCCAGCGGATCGTCCTCGCGCAGCGCCATCAGCATCACGCCGTCGGCCCCCTTGGACCGCAGGAGCTGTTCGACGCGCTTGCGCCCCCGGTCGGAGGCGGCCAGGCACAGCATCAGATGCAGGTCGGCGTCCTCCAGGGCGGCCGAGGCGCCCACGATGACCTGGGCGAAGAACGGATCCGCGAAGATCGACGGATCCTCGCCCGAGACGACCAGGGCGGCCGCGCCGGTCTGACGGGTCGCCAGTGCGCGTGCGGTCGGGTTCGGTACGTAGCCGAGCTGGTGGACGGCCCGTTCGACGGCCTCGCGTTTGGCGCGGCTGACGTGCGGGGCGTTGTTCAGCACCCGCGAGGCCACCGACCGTGAGACGCCGGCCAGTTCGGCCACCTCGTCGAGGGTCGACTGCCGGCGTGGCACTTCTGCGGCCATGAGCTGCCTTCCTGTCGCGGCATGAACGCCCGGAAGGCTGGGAGCGCTTCCAGTTCGAGGACTGTAAAGCTTTCTTGCCGTCGTGTGAAGTGCGAGTTAAACGGGACCACTTGACAGGCTGACCAGTGCATCACACGATACCGGCCACAACCCCAAGCGTACGGAGTGCGTACTGGGATCGCTTCCAGTGGGAGCGCTTCCACGCATTCCACAGGTCCGAGGTCCCCCATGCGCCGCCCGCTCCGGACGAGAACGGGCGGCGCCTCCGCCGTCAGGAAGCCGAGGTACATCCATGCGCCGCCGAATCCGCACCCTCGTGGCAGCCCTCTCCGCCCTGCCGTTGGCACTCGCCGTCGCGCCGTCCGCCCACGCGGCGGACCCGACCGGCATGACCAGCGGGTTCTATGCGGACCCCAACTCCAGCGCGAAGCAGTGGGTCGCCGCCAACCCCGGGGACGGCCGGGCGCCCGCGATCAACGCGTCCCTCGCGAACACCCCCATGGCCCGCTGGTTCGGCTCCTGGAGCGGCACCATCGGCACCGCCACCGGCGCGTACGTGGGGGCGGCGGACTCCGCGGACAAGCTGCCCGTCCTCGTCGCCTACAACATCTACAACCGCGACACCTGCGGCGGGCACTCCGGAGGCGGCGCCGCCTCCCCGTCCGCGTACGCGACCTGGATCGCGCAGTTCGCAGGCGGGATCGCGGGCCGCCCGGCCGCCGTCATCCTCGAACCCGACTCCATCGCCGACTACGGCTGCCTGAACCCGACGCAGATCCGCGAACGCCAGGGCATGCTCAGCGGAGCCGTCGCCGAGTTCAACCGCCAGGCGCCCAACACCTGGGTCTATCTCGACGCCGGGAACCCCGGCTGGGTGAGCCCGGCGACGATGGCCCAGCGCCTGCACGAAGCCGGCCTCCGGCAGGCCCACGGCTTCTCGCTCAACATCTCCAACTACTTCACCACCGCGCAGAACACCGCGTACGGCAACTCCGTCAACGGCGAACTGGCCGCCCGCTACGGCTACACCAAGCCGTTCGTCGTCGACACCAGCCGCAACGGCAACGGCTCCAACGGTGAGTGGTGCAACGCGGCGGGCCGCCGCATCGGCACCCCCACCCAGCTGGGAGGCGGCGCCGAGATGCTGCTGTGGATCAAGGCCCCGGGCGAGTCCGACGGCAACTGCGGCGTCGGAACGGGCTCCACGGCCGGACAGTTCCTCCCCGAAGTCGCCTACAAGATGATCTACGGCTACTGACCCCGTACTCCTGTGGCCCGGTGTCTCCCCGCCCCGCGACCGGGCCACAGGAACCACCCGCCCTTCCGTCCCCCGTCCCCGTCCTTCGACCAGGAGCATCATGAAGTCACTCAGCCTGAGACGCCGCGCGACCGCCGCCCTCGCGGCGCTCGCGGCCTGCGCCGCCCTCACCGCGACGCAGGGGCAGGCGCAGGCCGCCCCCGCCGGCGACGGCATCGCCCCGAGCACGAGGTTCTACGTGGACCCGCACAGCAAGGCCGCCCGGCAGGCGCTCGTCGACCTCGGGAACGGCGACGTCACGAACGCCGTGAACATGGCGAAGCTCGCGAGCTGGCCACAGGCCGAGTGGTTCACCGAGGGCACTCCCGACGAGGTACGGGCCAAGGTGAAGCGTCTCGTCCGCGAGGCCCGGACGGTGAACCGGACCCCCGTCCTGGTCGCCTACAACGTGCCGGGCCGGGACTGCTCCCAGTACTCCAGCGGCGGAGCGGCCTCCTCGGCCGCCTACCGGCAGTGGATCGACGCCTTCGCCGCCGGGATCGGCGACAGCAAGGCGGTCGTCGTGGTCGAGCCCGACGGCCTGGCCCTCCTCCCCAGGGACTGCGGCGCGGCCGTGGACCCGACCGGAGAACTCACGGCGACCCGCGTCGCCGATCTCGAGTACGCGGTCAGGACCATCAAGTCCAGGGCCGGCACCGCGGTCTACCTCGACGCGGGCAACGTCCTGTGGCGGCCCGTCGGCGACATGGCGCGACGGCTCCTCGACGCCGGCGTCCGGTACGGCGACGGCTTTTCCCTCAACGTCTCCAACACCCACCCCACCGACCACAACGCCCGGTACGGCACGTGGATCGCGAAGTGCATGTGGTTCGCCACCGAGGGTCCGGAGTGGGCGCGCGGCCACACCGACTGGTGCGCCACGCAGTACTACTCGTCCGCCGCGCCCAACGACGGCGTTCCCGGCAACGCCGTGGACTCGGCCGATCCCGCCACCTGGCGCTGGACCGACGCCTGGTTCGACCAGAACGTGGGCACCCCGTCGAGCGACGCGCTGCACCACTTCGTCATCGACACCAGCCGCAACGGTCTGGGCGCCTGGACCCCGGAGCCCGGCAAGTACAGCGGGGATCCGGAGATCTGGTGCAACGCGCCCGGCCGCGGCCTCGGCCCGCGTCCGACCGCGGACACCGGTGTCCCGCTCGTCGACGCCTACCTGTGGATCAAGATCCCCGGCGAGTCCGACGGCAGCTGCACCCGCAATACGGGCGGCACGATCGATCCCGAGTACGGCATCGTCGACCCGCCCGCCGGCGCCTGGTGGTCCGACCAGGCCCACTCGCTCGCCCGCAACGCGGCCCCGCGGCTGACGTTCAACCGCTGAGCCCCGCCCCTTCCCGGCCTCGTCGGGTCCGGCCGCCCGCGGCCCGGCCCGTACCCGGGAAGGGGTTCACTCGTCCTTCGGCGGGGCCGTGCTCCCCCGGACGGTCAGCGTCGTGGCGATCTCGAGGCCGACCTGGGACACCTCCTCGCCCCGGCCGAGCGCGAGCGCCAGTTCGGTGGCGGCGGTCGCCATCTCGGCGAGCGGCTGATGCACCGTGGTCAACGGCGGATCCATCCACGCCACGGCCGGCACGTCGTCGAAACCGACCACGCTGAGGTCGTCCGGGATGCGCAGGCCCAGTTCACGCGCGGCCTGATAGACCCCCATGGCCTGCATGTCGTTCGCGGTGAACACGGCGGTCGGACGGTCGGGGCGGCAGAGCAGCTCGCGCGCGGCGGCGATCCCGTGCTCGCGGTCGAGGTGCGTCTTCACCACGAGGCCGGGCTCCACCGGCACCCCGGCCTCGGCCAGCGCGGAGGCGTACCCGGAGAACCGGGCGCGGCAGAAGGGGTGATCGGGGCCGCTGATCATGGCGATGCGACGGTGGCCCAGGTCGAGCAGATGCCGGGTCGCGGCCTGGCCGCCCCGCCAGTTCGTGGCACCGACGAACGGCACGCCGTCGGGCAGATCGTCGATCGGGTCGAAGACGACGAACGGGATCCCCTTCGCCGTGAGCTGCTCCCGCTCCGCCTCGGAGAGCTGCGCCACCGACAGGACGGCCTGCGGGCGCCGTCCCACCGTGTCGTCGATGGGCCGGTCCTCCGAGTCCGGGAGTCCGAACTGCGAGACCAGTAACCCGATCCGGTTCTTGCGGGCCACGCGCTCGACACCGCGGATGATCTCCACGGCCCACATGTGCTCCAGCTCGCGGAAGACGAGCTCCACCAGGTTGCTGCGGTTCTTGGGCGGCTTGCGGTAGCCGTACTGGTGGATGAGCTGCTCGACGCGGGCCCGCGTCTCGTCCGACACCCCGGAGCGGCCGTTGAGCACCTTCGAGACCGTGGGCACCGAGACGCCGGCGGTCTCGGCGATGTACGCGATCGTCACCGCCCCCGGGCCCGCCGCCCGCTCACTGGAGTCCTCCACCGAAGGTCTTTCCGCTCGGTCGTCCGGCACCGTCGCCCTTCCTCGTCCCCTGGTCTGCTGCCTCCGCCATTCTGGCTGGCCGGGAACCGTAAGGGAAGGACAGTCGGCAGCGGCCGCCCGCCGGAAGGTGCAGGCGGTGGCGCCGAGGGGCGCCGGGGACGGGGACGAGTACGGGGGCCGGCTCCGCCCGGTCGGCCGGAGGAGGGGCTCGTGGCATTCCGCGAGGCCGGTGGTCTCGGCGGGCCAGTAGTTCATCTCGACGTTGATGTTGGTGGTCCAGTCGGCGTTCCAGGGCGGGGCGATGTCGGTGTTCCAGATGCCCTGGAGGTTCGCGGCCTGGGTGCCGGGGCGCGAGGAGGCGATAAGGAGGTAGCGGCCGTAGGCGAAGAGCAGGCCGGCGAGGCCGGGGTCCTCGGCGCCGGCGTGCGCGGCGGCGAGGCGCTCGTCGGTGGGCAGGTCCGCCGCTTCCGCCGGTCCGTGGAGCTGGAGCGCGGCCGCGTCGTAGAGGCGCCGGTGGTCGGCGACGTGGGCGGCGCGCAGCGCGTCGTAGTCCGCCGCGCGGGCTTCGTGCAGCCGGTCGAGTGCCTCGGTGAGAGCCGCCTCGGGGCCGTCGGGCCGCTGTCGCCAGTCCCGGTAGCCGGTGCCGACGGCGACGAGGAGCACGGCGCCGTCGGCGTCGGTGACGTCGATCGCGTCCTCCCCGACCGTGACGTGCCCGTTCGTGGCGCTCACGGTGAGTGCGGCGGCGAAGCCCGTCCCCTCGTCGTCCCGGTAGGCGGCGGGCTCCTCCTGTCCGCGGGTGAGGTGGGCGGGGGCGCGGCCGTGGATCTTCAGGAGGCCGGTGTCGGGGTCGGCCGCCGGGCGGGCGGCCGGGTGGGGTGTGGTGAGGCTCGCGCGGAAGGAGAGGGCGCCGGGGGTGTCGGACGTGAGGCGGACGGCGAGCACGCCGGCCGGGGCGGAGACGAAGCTCTCGCGCAGGTGGCGGCCTCCGTCCGTCGTGAACGACACGGTGTGCACGGCCTGTTCGAGGTCGAGCACCCGCCGGTAACCGGAGACGTCGTCGTGCCCCTCGGGGAAGGTGAGGTGGAGGGTGCCGAGCGGCTGGTACGCCTCGGTGTCGGGGCCCAGGAAGTGGGCGGCGGAGAGCGCGTCGGCGCGGGCGGGGTCGTGGTCGCCGAGCACCGCCGCCCGGAGGGCGGGCAGGTGGTCGGCGGCGCCCGTACGGTCGCGGGGTCCGGGGCCGCCGGACCAGAGCGTGTCCGCGTTCAGTTCGACCGTCTCGGTGCGCACGCCGCCGTACACCATGGCTCCGAGCCGGCCGTCGCCGAGCGGCAGCGCCTCCAGGAAGCCGTCGGCGGGGCGCCGGTACCAGAGTGTGTCGGCGGAGGGCCGGTGGGCGTCGGTCAGCACGGTGTCTCTCCAGGGGTGAGGGTGGAGGGAAGGCGGTAGGCCCGGGCAGCCGTGCCGCCGAAGACCTGGGCGCGCTCGTCCGGCCGGAGCGCTGCCGTCAACTCCTCGGCCGTGGCGACGACTTGTTCGTAGGTGGCGGCCAGGAGGCAGACGGGCCAGTCGGAGCCGAACATCACGCGCTCGGGACCGAAGGCGTCGAGGGCGATCTCGGCGTAGGGGCGCAGGTCGGCGACGGTCCAGGAGCCCCGGCGGGCCTCGGTGACGAGGCCGGAGAGCTTGCAGAAGACCTGGGGCTCGCGGGCCAGTGCGCGCACCTGGGCGGCCCAGGGTTCCCGTTCCCCGCGCGCGATCGGCGGCTTCGAGAGGTGGTCGAGGACGAACGGCTGCTCCGGCAGGGCGCGTACGGTGTCGAGGGCGGCCGGGAGTTGATGGGGCAGGGTCAGCAGGTCGTAGCAGAGTCCGGCGCGGCCGACGGCACGGAGCCCGCGCCGTACGTCGGGCCGGGCGAGCCAGGCCGGGTCCGTCTCGTCCTGGACCAGGTGGCGTATGCCGACGAGCCGGTCGCCGCCCGGGCCGCCCCGCAGGGCGGCGAGGGTCTCGGCGATGTCGGGCGCGGTGAGGTCCGCCCATCCGACGACGCCCGCCACGAGCGGATCGGCGGCGGCGAGGGCGAGGAACTCACGGGTCTCGGCGAGCTCCGGACGCACCTGGACGAGCACGGTGCGCTCGATGTCCGCCGCCCGGGTGTGCGGCGCCAGGTCGGTCAGGTCGAAGTCCCGTCGTACGGACGCGAGTTCGGGTGCGTCGAGCCAGGCATGCCGGTGCCGGGTGACGCTCCAGACGTGGTGGTGCGCGTCGATCCTCACGCGGGTGCGCTCCACCCGTCGAGGGGCTCGTCCAGGTCCTCCCAGAGCTGCTCGGGGATGTCCCGTACGGCGTGGGCGGCGTTCTGCACCACCTCGGCGGGGCTCGCCGCGCCGACCACGATGCCGGTGACGGCGGGGTGGCGGAGCGGGAAGCGCAGCGCGGCGGCGGCGAGCGGGACGCCGTGGGCGGCACAGCGCCGGTCCAGCTCCCGGGCGGCCCGGAGCACCGGCTCGGGCGCCTGGGCGTAGTCGTACCGGGCGTCGGGGCGCGGGTCCGCCAGGACGCCGCTGTTGAAGACGCCTCCGACGAGGACGCCGACTCCGCGGGCGGCGCACAGCGGCAGCAGTTCGCGTTCCGCGCGGCGGTCGAGCAGCGAGTACCGGCCGGCGACGAGGACGCAGTCGACGTCGGTCTCGCGGACGAAGCGGGACAGCATCTCCGTCTGGTTCATGCCGACGCCCACCGCGCGGACGACGCCCTCGGCGCGCAGCCGGGCGAGGGCGGGATAGGCCTCGCTCAGGGCCTGGTCGCCGTGGTCGTCGGGGTCGTGGACGAGGACGATGTCGAAGGCGTCGAGACCGGAGCGTTCGAGGCTCTCCTCCAGGGAGCGGCGGACCCCGTCGGCCGTGTAGTCGCGGACCCGTACGAGATCGGGGGGCGCGCCGTGGAAGCCCTCGTCGCCGGGCGTCGCCGCCCCGGGGACGAGGAGGCGGCCGACCTTCGTGGACACGACCGCTTCGCCGGGCGGCCGTTCGGCGAGGTACGCGCCGAGGCGCCGTTCGGCCAGACCCGCGCCGTAGTGGGGGGCGGTGTCGAAGGTGCGGACGCCCGCCTGCCAGGCGGCGGCCAGGGTGGCGCGGGCCTGCTCCTCGCCCACGGGCGCGTACAGGCCGGCGAGCGGTGCGGTGCCGAGCGCGATCCGGCCGACCGACACGCCGGTGCCGCCGAGCGGCACCCGATCGGCGATCACGCCTGTCCCAGGACGTGGCGCTGGCGCCCGAGCCGGTCGATCTCCACCTCGACCACGTCACCGGCGGTCAGGTACGGAAAGTCGTTGGCTCCGCCCGCGACTCCGGCCGGGGTGCCCGTGTTGATCACGTCGCCGGGCTCCAGGACCATGAACTGGCTCACGTACCGGACGACATGGTGCACGGCGAAGAGCATGTTCTTGCTGTGCCCGTCCTGGCGCTGCTCACCGTTGACCCACAGGCGCAACGCGAGGGACTGCGGGTCGCCCGCCTCGTCCGGTGTCACCAGCCAGGGGCCCATGGGGTTGAAGGTCTCGCAGGACTTGCCCTTGTCCCACTGTCCTCCGCGTTCCAGCTGGAAGGCGCGCTCGCTGACGTCGTCGCTGATGGTGTAGCCGGCAATGACGGCCCGCGCGCTCTCGGGGGAGTCGAGGTAGCGGGCGGTCCGCCCGATGACGACGGCGAGTTCGACCTCGTAGTCGGTCTTGTGGCTGCCGCGCGGGACGAGCACCTGGTCGTCCGGGCCGACCACCGTGTAGGGGGCCTTGAGGAAGAGGACGGGTTCGGCGGGCGGCTCGGCTCCGGTCTCGTCCGCGTGGTCACGGTAGTTGAGACCGACGCAGACGATCTTGCCGGGCCGGGCGACGGGAGCGCCGATCCGCCTGCCGGTGGTGTCCAGCGGGGGAAGCTGGCCGGCGGCCAGTGCGGCCCGGGCCCGCTCGGGGCCGCCGGAGGCCAGGAAGGCGCCGTCGATGTCGGCGGTCAGCGGGGAGAGGTCGTAGGCCTGGCCGTCGGTGTCGAGGACGGCGGGGCGCTCGGCGCCCCGGGGGCCGACACGCAGGAAGCGCATGATGCTCCTCGGAGGGTGATGGGGCGGGCTGCGGCATGCCGGCGGGGTTCCCGGCTCAGTCGGCCAGGTGTGCCCGCAGCCAGCGTTCGGTGGTGTTGACGTGGATCAGGGCGGCGGCCTGGGCGAGGCCGGCGTCGTGGGCGACGAGGGCCTGGTGGATCGCCTCGTGCTCGGCGATGGTCCGTCCGGCCGCGTCGGCGTCGACCTGGCCGCGCCAGATCCTGGCGCTCAGGGTGCGCCCGGAGATGTGCTCCAGGAGCGTGGCGAGGGTCTCGTTGCCGGTGGCGCGGATCACCGCGCGGTGAAAGGCGGCGTCGTGGCGGGTCAGGAGCTCCACGTCGTCGCGCGCCTCGCGCATGGCCGCCAGGTGCCGTTCGACCTCGTCGAGTCCCTCTGCGTCGATGCGGGTGGCGGCCAGCGCGGTGGCGACCGGCTCGAAGAGCCTGCGCACCTCCGTGAGCTCCAGGACGGTGTCGCCCTGGAGGAGTTCCACCGCACCGCCGAGCCCTTCGAGGAGCAGGCCGGGAGCCAGGCTGGTCACGTAGGTGCCGTCGCCGCGCCGGATCTCCAGGACCCGTGCGACGACGAGCGACTTGACCGCCTCGCGCATCAGGTTCCGGGACAGGCCGAGCTCGGCCGCGAGCTGCTGTTCGGGGGGCAGCTTGGAGCCCGGGGGGAGTTCCCCTTCCCGGATGAGCTGACGGATGCGGGCGATGGCCTGATCGGTGAGGGACACGCCGTCAACCTAACAGGACATCCCATGTCTGAGAAGAGAAGAAGTCGACCCTGCCTGATCTGGCTCATCGTCAAATTCTAGGTGTCTGCATTGACATGGGATTTCACCGGCGTTCGCGTCATCCCTCTGGACGGCCGGACGCGCAGACCCTATAAATCCATCCCATGACTCAAGGCGATGTGAAAGAGGCGCCGTGACTGAAGTGATCTCCGCCGTCGAAACGGCCGACATCAGGTTCCCGACCTCCCGCCGACTCGACGGATCCGACGCGCTCAACCCCGATCCCGACTACTCCGCCGCCTACGTGACCATCCGGACGAGCGGCGGCCAGGCAGGCCACGGCCTCGCGTTCACCGTCGGCCGTGGCAACGAGGTGGAGGTGGCCGCCGTCCGCGCGCTCGCGCCGCTGGTCGTCGGGCTCCCCGTCGAGGACGTGCTCGCCGACCTCGGCGCGTTCTCGCGCCGGCTGCTCGGCGACAGCCAACTGCGGTGGCTCGGGCCGACGAAGGGCGTCATCCACATGGCGGCCGCGGCGATCGTGAACGCCGTCTGGGACCTCTACGGACGCCGGGAGGGCAGACCCGTCTGGGACCTGCTCAGCGGCCTGAGCCCCGAACAGCTCGTCGAACTGGTCGACTTCCGCTATCTGGAGGACGCCCTCACCCGTGACGAGGCCCTCGACATCCTGCGCCGGGCCGAGCCCGGCCGCGCCGAGCGGCGGCGGCGTCTCCTGACGGAGGGCTATCCGGCGTACACCACCTCCCCCGGCTGGCTCGGCTACACCGACGAGCGACTGATCCGCCTCGCGAAGGAGGCGGTCGCCGACGGCTTCTCGCTGATCAAACTGAAGGTCGGCGCCGACCCCGCCGACGACCTGCGTCGGCTCGCCCTGGCCCGCGAGGCGGTCGGCCCCGACATCCGTATCGCCGTGGACGCCAACCAGGCGTGGGGCGTGAACGAGGCCGTCGACCGGCTCCGGCGGCTCGCCCCGTACGACCTGCACTGGATCGAGGAGCCCACCAGCCCCGACGACATCCTCGGCCACGCCGCGATCCGCCGTGCGGTCGCGCCGGTCAGGGTCGCCACCGGGGAGCACTGCCACAACCAGGTGATGTTCAAGCAGCTGCTCCAGGCGGGCGCGATCGACGTGCTCCAGCTGGACGCGAGCCGCACCGCCGGAGTCACGGAGAACGTGGCGATCCTGCTCCTCGCCGCCAAGTTCGGCGTGCCCGTCTGCCCCCACGCGGGTGGCGTCGGGCTGTGCGAGATGGTGCAGCACCTGGCGATGTTCGACTACGTGGCCGTCAGCGGTACGACGGAGGGCCGGGTGATCGAGTACGTCGACCATCTGCACGAGCACTTCACCGCCCCCGTACGCGTCCGTGACGGCCGGTACCTCGCGCCCACCGCCCCGGGGATCGGCGCCGAGCTGCACCCGGCCTCCGCCGCCGCCCACCGCTATCCCGACGGGCCCGTCTGGCAGGAGGAGGCCCTTCATGGGTGAGTCCTCCGAGTTCAGCGGCCTCGCCGTCGTCGTCACCGGCGGTGCCTCGGGCATCGGACTCGCGACCGCCCGGCTGCTCGCGGCGCGCGGGGCGCGTGTCGCCTGCCTGGATCTGGCGCCGGACGACCTGCCCGCGCCACTGACGGGGATCCGGGCCGACGTCACGGACGACTCGTCGGTACGCGCCGGGGTGAGCCGTGCCGCCGAGCTGCTTGGCGGCATCGACGTCCTCGTCAACAACGCGGGGATCGGCGCCCAGGGCGGCATCGAGGACAACACCGACGACGAATGGCGCCGGGTCTTCGAGGTCAACGTCCTCGGCATGGTGCGGACGGCCCGGGCCGCGCTGCCGCACCTGCGCCGGTCGAAGGCCGCGGCGATCGTCCACACCTGCTCCATCGCGGCCACCGCCGGCCTGCCGGACAGCGTCCTCTACTCGGCATCGAAGGGCGCGGTCCTGGCGATGACCCGGGCCATGGCCGCCGACCTCGTCGGCGAAGGCATCCGCGTCACCTGCGTCAACCCCGGCACCGTCGCCACTCCCTGGATCGAGCGGCTGCTCGACCGGGCCGCCGATCCCGCGGCCGAGCGGGCCGCCCTGGAGGCCCGGCAGCCCACCGGACGCCTGGTCACCGCCGACGAGGTGGCCGCCGCCATCGCCTACCTGGCCGGACCGCTCTCCGGCGCCACGACCGGCACCGACCTGGCGGTCGACGGCGGCATGAGCGGCCTCCGGCTCCGCCCCCGGGCGTGAGCCCCCGTCCATGAACCGCCTCCGGCTCCGCCCCGGGCGTGAGCCCCCGTCCATGAACCGCCTCGGGCTCCGCCCCCGCGGGTGAGCGGCCGTCCATGAACCGCCTCGGGGGTGGTCCCCGTCCCTGAGCCCCCGCCGGCCTCCCCCGCGTCCATCACCGTCCTTCCTGCGAGGAGACCCATGCCGCACCCGAACGCGCCCGACCCGCGCCGCTTCCCGCAGCGCACCGTGCACCTCGACTTCCACACCGGGCCCGACATCCCCGACGTCGGCCGGGACTTCGACCCCGTGACCTTCGCGCGGACCTTCCGGGACGCCCACGTCGACAGCGTCACCGTCTTCGCCAAGTGCCACCACGGCCACCTCTACTACGGGACCGAACGCCCCGAGCGCCACCCCGGCCTCGCCCCCGATCTGGACCTGCTCGCCGAGCAGATCGACGCCCTGCACTCGGTGGGCATCCGCGCGCCGATCTACCTCTCGCTCCAGGTCGACGAGTACGCCGCCCGCGAGCACCCCGAGTGGGTCGCGCACAACGAGGACCTCAAGATCACCCGCTGGAGCGCCTCGGCCTTCGAAGCGGCCTGGAACGTCCTCGACATGTCCAGCCCGTACGCCGACCACTTCGCCGACCAGCTGGACGAGGTGCTGCGGCGTTTCGCGCCCGTCGACGGGATCTTCGTGGACATGTGCTGGGACCAGCCGAGCGCGAGCCGCTGGGCGGTCGACGGGATGCGCCGCGAGGGCCTGGACCCGACCGACGCCGATCACCGGTCCCGTTACGCGACCCTGGTGACGCGGCGGTACATGGCCCGCTATGCGGCGATGGTGGAGAAGGCGCTGCCCGCGGATTCCGCGATGGGCATCTGGTTCAACGGGCGGCCGAAGACGGGCCTGCCCGAGGAGCGGCAGTTCCTGCGGCACGTCGAGGTCGAGGGGCTGCCCACCGGCGGCTGGGGCTACGCGTTCCTGCCGTACGTGGCCCGGTTCGTCCGGCCGCTGGGGCTCCCGGCCCTCAGCCACACCGGCCGCTTCCACGAGAGCTGGGGCGACAACGCCGCGCTCAAGCCCCGGGCCGCGCTGCTCTACGAGTGCGGCCAGATGCTCGGCCACGGACTGACCCGCGGCGTGGGCGACGTACTGCATCCCCGGGGCGCGCCGTCCCCCGCGGTCTACGAGCTCATCGGCTCGGTCTACGGGCACATCGAGAGGTGCGAGCCGTTCCTCGACGGCGGTCGTACGGTGACCGAGGTCGCCCTGATCGTCGATCCCGACCTCGGTGACAACCCCGGCGCCGGCAACATCGGCGCCGTACGAGCGCTGCAGCAGCTCCGCGTCCAGTTCGACGTGGTCCCGCCGCAAGCGGACCTCGGCGGGTACCGGGCCGTCGTGGTGCCGGAGACGACCG
This sequence comes from Streptomyces sp. NPDC055815, assembly GCF_053616475.1. Taxonomy (NCBI): domain Bacteria; kingdom Bacillati; phylum Actinomycetota; class Actinomycetes; order Kitasatosporales; family Streptomycetaceae; genus Streptomyces; species Streptomyces sp. NPDC055815. Next base: position 29,558 of record NZ_JBSHDU010000070.1, read on the forward strand.
AGGTCGACGAAGCCCTCTCCGGGCGCCTGGACGCCTACCGTCGGGCCGGTGGAGCCGTTGTCCTCGTCGGGCCGGCCCTGCTCGGGAGCGACGGCCGGCCGAGCCTCCCCGACCTGCCGGTCGAGGGGCTGGCACCGGCCGGGACCGGGGAGGCCTTCCTCGCGTGCCGGGGCGTCCCCGGTGTCCGGGAGGACTTCCCCGTGATCAGCCACGGCTCGCGGCTGACCGCCCGGCCGCGGCCCGGCGCCGAGGTCCTGGCCGGCGTGGTGGAGCCGTACTTCCCGCGTAGCTGGGACCGGTTCTGCGGTCACTCCTACACTCCGCCGGCCGATCCGACCGACGAGGTCGCGGTCGCCGTCGCGGACGGGGTGGCCGCGGTGACGGTCCCGCTGTTCGAGGCGTTCCACGAGCACGGCATCGAGCCGTACCGCCTGCTGCTCGGTGCGGCGCTCGACCGGCTCCTGCCGGAGCCGCTGCTCAGGGCGGGCGGTCCGGTGCACCTGGAGACGAGTGTCGTACGGACCGACACGAGCACCGTGGTCCATCTGATCAGCTTCGTCCCGGTCCGGGAGACGCCGACGCTGGATCTGGTGCACGACCCGTTCCCCCTGGTCGAGGTGCCCGTCTCGGTACGGATGGCGAACGCGCCGCGCTCGGTGCGGCTCCAGCCCTCCGGGCAGGAGCTCTCCTGGCGGCACGACGGCGGGTACGTCCACGTGGACGTCACGAGCCCGGACGGGCACGCGATGGTCGTGATCGAGCACGACTGACCCCGGGCACGGGAGAGGCCCCGCGCCGTGCGGCGCGGGGCCTCTCGCACGTACCGGTTCAGGACGGGTGGGCGATGTCGGCCTCGTGGGTGCCGGCCGGGAAGGTGTGCAGGACGCCGTCCGGTCCGCCGATCCGCAGCTGCCAGGGGTGCGGGCTGTCGGTGGTCACCCGGAGGCGGTCGCCCGTACGGCGCAGGTGGAAGCGGGCGGCTTCGTCGGGGCCGTCGCCGCGCGGGATCACCACGGTGCGCTCCGATCCGTCCGCGAAGGCGTGGACCCGCAGTTCGACGCCGTCCGCCCAGTCCGAGACCGGGTGCTGGTCGTCCGCCGCGAGCGGGATGACGGAGTCGGGGCGGGCGAGCAGCGGCAGGGTGTGGACGTCGTGCTGTTCCCGCACCCATCGGGGGCCGGTGACCTGGACGCCGGTCAGGACGTTGGTCCAGGTCCCTTCGGGGACGTAGTGGTCGACGGTGCCGTCGTCGGTGAAGACCGGGGCGACGAGCAGGTCGTCGCCGAGCATGTACTGCCGGTCGAGCGTGGCGGCGCCGGGGTCGTCGGGGAACTCCAGGACCATCGCGCGCATCATCGGGACGCCGGTGGCGTGGGCCTGCTGGGCGGCGCGCTGGAGGTAGGGGGCGAGGCGGTGCTTGAGGAGGGTGAAGGTACGCGTGACGTCGACGGCCTCGTCTCCGTAGTCCCAGGGGACGCGGTAGGACTTGCTGCCGTGCAGCCGGCTGTGCGAGGAGAGCAGGCCGAACTGGACCCAGCGCTTGAAGACGGTGGGGGTCGGGGTGCCCTCGAAGCCACCGATGTCGTGGCTCCAGAAGCCGAAGCCGGACAGGCCGAGGGAGAGGCCGCCGCGCAGCGACTCGGCCATGGCGTTGAAGTGGGACTCGCAGTCGCCGCCCCAGTGCACCGGGTACTGCTGGCCGCCGGCGGTGGCCGAGCGGGCGAAGAGCAGCGCCTCGCCCTCGCCGCGCACCTCGCGCAGCAGGTCGAAGACGGTCTGGTTGTAGAACTGGGTGTAGTAGTTGTGCATCCGCTCCGGGTCGGAACCGTCGTGCCAGACGACCTCGGTGGGGATGCGTTCGCCGAAGTCGGTCTTGAAGCAGTCCACGCCGGTGTCGAGCAGCGTGCGGAGCTTGGCCGTGTACCAGTCCCGGGCGGCGGGGCTGGTGAAGTCGACGAGGGCCATGCCCGGCTGCCAGAGGTCCCACTGCCAGACGCTGCCGTCCGGGCGGCGCACCAGGTGCCCCTCCCGCATGCCCTCGTCGAACAGTGTCGACTTCTGCGCGATGTACGGGTTGATCCAGGCGGAGATCCGCAGGCCCCGCTCCTTGAGGCGGGCCAGCATGCCCGCCGGGTCGGGGAAGGTGTCGGCGTCCCAGTCGAAGTCGCACCACTGGTAGCCGCGCATCCAGAAGCAGTCGAAGTGGAACACGCTGAGCGGGATGCCGCGTTCGGCCATGCCGTCGACGAAGTGGTTGACGGTGGCCTCGTCGTAGTCGGTGGTGAAGGAGGTCGTCAGCCACAGGCCGAGCGCCCAGGCGGGCGGCAGCGCGGGCCGGCCGGTGAGGGCCGTGTAGCGCTCCAGGACCTGCTTGGGGGTGGGGCCGTGGACGACGAAGTACTCGAGGGTCTGGTCCTCGACGCTGAACTGGACCTGGCCGACGGACTCGGAGCCGATCTCGTAGCTGACCTTGCCCGGGTGGTTGACGAAGACGCCGTATCCGCGGTTCGTCAGGTGGAAGGGAACGTTCTTGTAGGCCAGTTCGCTGCTGGTGCCGCCGTCCGCCTGCCAGATGGCCACGGACTGACCGTTCTTGACGAACGGGGTGAACCGCTCCCCCAGGCCGTAGACGAGTTCGCCGACTCCCAGGGAGAGCTGCCCGAGCATGTGGTGCCGGCCGTCGGCGTCGGTGACGAACCCGGTCCCCCGCTCGCCGACCGAGGTCAGCACCTGCCCGCCGGCGGTGAACTCCAGCCGCCACGGCTCCGCGGTGTTCACCCGCAGGGCCAGCTCGCCGGAGACGAGTTCCACGACGTCGCCGTCCCGGTGCGTCTTGCCGCTGTCCGCTTGCGCGCCGGGCAGCGCGAACTCCGGGCCGCGGCGGACCGATCCGGCATGGTGGGTGGCGCGCACCCCGATCACCCCCTCGGCCGGCGACCAGCACTCGATGGTGAGGAGCGGGCTGTTGAGGGTGTCGCCGCGCCCGGTCACGTGCTTCACGGGCGCGTACAGCGTCATCCGGTGCTCGTCGGTCCGGACGTCGGCGACTTCGGTGGCGTAGCGCGCGGTCACTCCGGGGCGCATCAGCCAGTAGCCGTCGGTGAACTTCATCGGGAAGGTTCCTCCGCCCGCGCGCGGTGCGCGGTGATCAGGCCCCGGTACCAGTGGTAGCTGTCCTTGGGCGTGCGGGTCTGGGTGTCGTAGTCGACGTGGACGAGGCCGAAGCGCTGGGAGTAGCCGCGGGCCCATTCGAAGTTGTCGAGCAGTGACCACACGTAGTAGCCGCGGACGTCCACCCCTGCCGTGACGGCGTCGGCGACGGCGGTGAGGTGGTCGGCCAGGTAGGCGGTCCGGTCCGGGTCGTGGACGAGGCCGTCGGGGGTGACGGTGTCGTTCTCGGCGGAGCCGTTCTCGGTGATCCAGAGCGGGGGGAGTCGCGGGTGGCGGTCGTGCAGGTCCCGGAGGAGCTCCGTGAGCGCGGCGGGGACGACGGGCCAGCCCATGGTGGTGTGCCGGGTCCCGTACGGGTCCGGCTCGGCGACCCCGATGTCGACGGCGGTGCGCCGCTCGGGCTCGGCCACGCGGTGGGGTGCGGCGGCGACGGTCACCGGCCGGTAGTAGTTGATGCCCAGGAAGTCCAGTGGCTCGCCGATCAGTTCCAGGTCGCCGTCGAGCCGCCAGGGGCCGTCGGCGAGGCCGCCCCAGGTCTCCGTCTCGTGCCGGGGGTAGCGCCCGGCGAGGAGCGGCTCGGTCCAGATCTCGTTGTGGAGGACTTCGGCCCGGCGCAGCGCGGCGAGGTCCTCGGGGCGGTCGGAGGCGGCGTGGAGCCGGTCGAGGTTGAGCGTGACGCCGACTTCCCGGGCGTCCGCCGCGCGCAGTTCGCGTACGGCGAGGCCGTGGGCGACGAGGAGGTGGTGGGCGGCCGCGAGGGCGCCGCGGTTCTCCTGGGCGCCGGGGGCGTGGCGGCCCTCGGCGTAGCCGACGAAGGCGGAGCAGTACGGCTCGTTGAGGGTGATCCAGCGCTCGACCCGGTCGCCGTAGCGCCGGGCGGCGAGGGCGGCGTACGCGGCGAAGGCCTCCGCGGTCCCGCGGACGCGCCAGCCGCCCTGGTCCTCCAGGGCTTGGGGCAGGTCCCAGTGGTAGAGGGTGACGGCGGGCGCGATGCCCGCGGCAAGGAGTTCGTCGATCAGGCGGTCGTAGAAGTCCAGGCCCTTCTGGTTGGCCGGGCCGGTGCCCCGGGGCAGCAGGCGGGGCCAGGCGAGGGAGAAGCGGTAGGTGTCGACGCCGAGCTCGCGCAGCAGGGCGATGTCCTCGCGGTGGCGGTGGTAGTGGTCGCAGGCGGTGTCGCCGGTGGCGCCGCCGAGCGTGCGGCCGGGGGTGTGGCTGAAGGTGTCCCAGATGGACGGGCCGCGGCCGTCCTCGTCATGGGCGCCCTCGATCTGGTAGGCGGCGGTCGCGGCGCCGAAGCGGAAGCCGGCGGGGAGGTGCGGGAAGGCCGGGGTGCTCATGCGGGGTCAGAGCTCCGGCGCGAGGCCGCGCTCGCGCAGCCAGGACAGCTGGACCGGCGGGTTGGAGCCGCAGCCGCCGCCGTGGTCGCCGAAGGGCCAGACGGTCATGGTGCGGTCCTGGCCGCCGTAGTGGTTGAAGGCGGCGTAGACCGTCGAGGGCGGGCAGACCGGGTCCATCAGGCCGACGCTGAACAGCGCCGGTGCGGTGGCCCGCCGGGCGAAGTGGACGCCGTCGAAGTGGTCGAGGGTGGCGAAGGTCTGCTGCACCCGGTCGCGGCTGTGCCAGCGCAGGTACTCGACGATCTCCGGGTACGGGCCTTCGCCGGTGATCTCCACGGCCCGGCGGAAGTGGCACAGGAACGGGACGTCGGACAGCACCGCGGCCACGCGGTCCCCGACGAGACCGGCGACGGCGAGGGCCTGGCCGCCGCCCTGGCTGCCTCCCGCCACCACGACCCGGTCGGGGTCGAGGCCGGGCAGCTGCGCGACGGCGTCCACGGCGCGTACGCAGTCGGTGATCAGGCGCCGGTAGTAGTAGTTCTCGGGGGAGTCGATACCCCGGGTCATGAACCCCCTGGTCCACTGCGTGCCGTCGCCCGTCGTCCGGTCCGGGGTGTCGTGGCCCTGGCCGCGGCTGTCGACGACGAGCTGGGCGTAGCCGGCGGCGGACCAGAGGAGATGGTCGGTGGGCAGCCCGCGGCCGCCGCTGTAGCCGATGTACGTGACGACGACCGGCAGCGGTCCGTCCGCGCCGCGCGGACGCAGCAGCCAGGCGGCCACGGGCTCGCCGTTCCAGCCGGGGAAGCGCACGTCGTCGACCTCGACGGTGTGCAGCAGGTGCGTGGAGGTGACGCGTTCGGTCTTGATGCTGTCGCCGTAGGACCTGGCTTCGGCGAGGGTGTCCCGCCAGAAGGTGTCGAAGGTCTCCGGGGCGGGCAGCTCCGGGCGGTACCCGGCGAGCTCGCCGGACTCGAAGTCGGTGAGCGGCATGCGGTCTCCTGTGGTCGAAGAGCTGGCGGGAGGGTGGGGCGGCTCGGCCCGCCCCTCCGGTGGCACGCTGGGGGACGGGAGCGGCGGCCCGTCCTCCCCTCCGTGGACGGGCCGCCGGTCGTGTCCGGGTGCCGGGGGTGTCAGTCGGTCCGGCCGGCCCTCCGGAAGCGGAACCCGGCGAGACGGAAGTCGCCGTGCAGGGTCAGGTGCAGGTCGTGGACGCCTTCGGGAAGGGCGGTCAGGCCTGTCGCGGCGGTCGTCCACGTGTAGCGGTCGCCGGTGACGGGCACGTCGAGCTCGGCCAGGACCCGGTCTCCCGCCCGGACGAGCAGGCGTGCCTCGCCGGGGCCGTTGTCCTCGCGGGCGGTCTCGCACTCGAACCGGACGGCGCCCGACAGATCGACGTCGCGGAAGAGGAGCGTCGCGGGGCGGGCGGGGTCGGTGGGTGCGACCGCGTCGCCGTGGGCGCGGGTGGCGTCGACGATCGTGAGGTCCGCGTAGTCGTCGAAGTCGACGGCCTGGGTGCGCCGTTCCACGACGACCCGGGGTGCCGTGGCCGTCCCGGTCACCGTCAGGGGTGCGGTGAGGACCGGGTGATCGGCCGAGCGGGCGACGACGATCTCGTACGCACCGGGAGCGACGGTGAAGGCGGAGGTGGCGACGTCCCAGTGGGCGAGCGCTTCGGCGGGCAGCCGGAAGGTCACCTCGAGGCTCTCCCCCTGCTCCAGGCGCACCTTGCGGAAGTCGGCGAGCCGCAGCCTGGGCGCCTCGTGACGGGCGTCCGACGCCCGGACGTAGAGCTGCACGACCTCGCTGCCGGACCGGGTCCCGGTGTTGGTGAGGGTCACCGTGACGTCGACCGTGGCGTCGGCTGTGCCTTCGGCCCGCCCGATCGAGGACCGCGACAGGTGCAGGTCGGTGTAGGAGAAGTCGGTGTACGACAGTCCGTGGCCGAAGGGGTAGCGGGGCGCGGTCCGGTGGTACTGGTAGGTCCAGCCGGCCTTGATGATGTCGTAGTCGAGCGGGTCCGGGAGCGGGTCGTCGCCCCGGTACCAGGTCTGCGGGAGGCGGCCGGATGGCTCCGCCTCGCCGAGGAGGACGGCGGCCAGGGCGTGTCCCGTCTCCTGCCCGCCGTGGGAGGTCCACACCACGGCGGGCAGGTGCTCGTCGGCCCAGTCGAGGGCGTACGGGTAGCTGCTCATCACGATCAGCGCGGTGTCCGGGCGGACTGCCGCGACCGCGCGCAGCAGCTCCTCCTGCCCCTGCGGCAGGGCGATGTCCGTGCGGTCCTCGGTCTCGCGGCCGTTCACCATCGGGTGGTTGCCGAGGACGACGATCGCGGCGTCCGCGGTCTCGGCGGCCGCCCGTGCCCGGGCGATGCCGTCGTGCACCAGCTCGCGTCGCCAGTGCTCGGCGTCGTCCGCGCTCTCGGCGGTGACGCTCACCCGGCCGTCGGTCGGGTCCACGGCGGCGTAGCGCCCGGTGAACACGGAGCGCAGCAGTACGGTGTCCGCTCCGGCCGGTTCGATCCGGAAGGTCTCCTTGACGAACCAGCTCTTGATCAGCTCCTGGTCGGCGGCCAGGCCGTCGTCGTCCTTGAGGCTCAGGTACCGGCCGGTGTCGGCGGCCCGGAGGGTCATCGCGCCGCGGCCCCAGTCGGTCACGTCGAAGGCGGTCTTGCCGAGGAGTTCGCCGGTGGTCCGGGAGCGCAGGGCGATCCGGTCGGTCCCCTCGACGCGGACCACTTCGCCTTCGTGGGCGCCGAGTTCCGCGGCGAGGCCGTCGGCGACGGTGACCCGGTAGGGCAGGGTGCCGCTGTACCAGTCCTCGTACAGGGTGTCGGCGAGCGGTCCGATGACGGCGATACGGCGTGTCCGTGCCGGATCGAGCGGCAGCAGCCCCTCGTTCTTGAGGAGCACCACCGACTCGGTCGCCGCGCGCCAGGCGAGGGCACGGTGCTCGGCGCAGTCGATCACCTCGGGGCCGATCCCCGCGTACGGGTCGAGCTCAGGGTCGAACTCGCCGAGCCGGAAGCGGAGTTCCAGCTGGCGGCGGACCGCGCGGTCCACATCGCCCTGGTCGATCAGCCCGCGCTCCAGGGCCTCGCGGAGCCGGCCGACGGGTGTGGCGCTGTCCTCGCCGTGGTCGGTGAAGCTGTCGATGCCTGCCTTGAGCGCGGCCGCGTGGGATGCGGCGTGGTCGTCGAAGTAGTGCTCCGGGTCGACCAGGTTGGACGGGGCTTCGGCGTCGCTCACGACGAACAGTTCGTGGCCGGTGGGCTCCGCCCAGCGGCGCAGTTCCGTCTCGATCAGCGGGCTGACGTGACAGGGGCGGCCGTTGACCAGGTTGTACGCGGCCATGGCACCGGTCGCGGCGCCGGAGGCGACGACGGGCCGGAAGGCCGCCAGGTCGTACTCGTGGAGGACCCGCGGGCGCAGCCCGGAGGACGTGGTGCAGCGGTCGTCCTCGTTGTTGTAGGCGAGGAAGTGCTTGAGCACGGGAGCCGCGCGCAGGTGCTCCGGATCGTCGCCGGCCAGACCCCGGCAGAACGCCTCGCCGAGCCGGGCGGTGTGCACCGGGTCCTCGGAGTAGCCCTCCTCGTTGCGTCCCCAGCGCGGATCCCGCAGCAGGTTCAGGACGGGCGCCCAGGCCTGGAGGCTGTTGGGGGCGCGGTCGGGGGCGATCACCGCCGGGCGGTGGTGGTGGAAGGCGCGCAGCTCGACCGAGACGGCCTCCGCGACCCGGTGCACCAGCTCCTCGTCCCAGCTGGCGCCGAGGCCGACGGCCTGCGGGAAGACCGTCGCCTCGCCGAGCCAGGAGACCCCGTGCAGGGCTTCGGCGCCGGTGCGGAAGGCGCCGACGCCGAGCCGTGGGACGGCCGGCGCGTACTGGTGGAGCATCGCGATCCGCTCGTCGGGCGTGAGCCGCGCGAGCAGGTCGTCGACGCGCTTCTGGAGTGACAGCGCGGGATCACGGAAATCGGGCGGCTCGGATGCGGCCGTGGGCGCGGAACTCACGTGGAAACCCCTCATGCGGGTGGGTACGGTGACCGTTCGTCGAAGCGCATCGACGGTCGCATTCACCCCAACGGCCTGTCAACGAAAGCCACAGAGAAAGTTTCTTTCTGTCGAACCTCTTGTTTCGCGCGAAACAAGTCCGTTACCTTCCCGGCCAAGTCAAGCGTTTCGACACTCACTTGAAGAAGGAGTCGTGTCATGAGCCATGGGTTGAGCCGCAGACGCCTCGTCAGCGCGGCGGCCTCGGTCGCCGGAGCTGCCGCACTGTCCCCGCTGCTGTCCGCCTGCGGGGGTGGCGGACAGCAGCGCACGGGGACGAACACGACGTCGGGACTCAAGGCGGCCCTGCCGTCCTACGTGCCCCGGACGACCGTGCGGCCCGACATCCCGTCCGTGGCGGGAGGCCCGGGCGCGGCGACGGATCCCGCGTTCCTGTCCTATCCGGCGTCACCGGTCTCCAGCGTCTCCGGCATACCGGGCAAGGGCGGGCGCTACACCGCGGTCACACCGCTGTGGGGCACCAACCCGCCGGCCGACAACTCCTTCTACCAGGCGATGAACAAGGCCCTGGGGGTCGAGCTCGCGGTCAAGCCGGCGGACGGCGGCACGTACAACACGATCGTCCCGACCATGACCGCCGCGAAGAAGCTGCCGGACTGGATCCAGCTGCCGACCTGGTGGAACCCCCACTTCAACGTCGGCGGCCTCGCCGGAACCCAGCTCGCGGACCTCACCCCGTACCTGGCAGGCGACAAGATCAAGAAGTACCCCAACCTCGCGGCCCTGCCCACCGGCGGCTGGCAGGTCGGGACCTGGGGCGACAAGCTCTACGGCGTCCCCTGCTTCACCAGCGACTTCAACGTCGCCGGTCTCGTCTACCACCGCCGTGACATCCTCGAAGCCCGCGGGATCACCTCCGACCAGGTGAAGTCCGCGGCCGACCTGATGGACCTCGGCAAGGAACTCACCGACGCCAAGCGGGGCGTCTGGGCCTTCGGCGACATCTGGACCTACATGTTCACGGCCTGGGGCACCCCCCTGAAGTGGGGCGTCGAGGCGGCAAGCTGATCCACCTGTACGAGACCCAGGGGTTCCTTGAGGCCCTCGACTGGCACTACCGCCTGGCCAAGTCCGGCTACGTCCACCCGAGCGCCCTCGCGGGCGACGAGGCCGGCGGCAACACCCGCTTCTACAGCGGGAAGGAGCTCATCCAGGGCGGCGGCCAGGGCGGCTGGAACCTGGCCGACCACCAGAACGGCACCGCCGCGAACCCGGACTACCGGCGCGGCGCCTTCAACGTGTTCGCCGCCGACGGCACCAGCAAGCCCAGGATCTTCATGGGTGCGTCCGCCAGCATGCTCAGCTACTTCAACGCCGAGCTGAAGCCCGCCCAGATCGAAGAACTGCTCGCCGTCGCGGACTATCTGGCCGCTCCCTACGGCACGACCGAGTACACGATGGTGAACTTCGGCGTCGAAGGGGTTCACCACACCAAGGTGAAGGGCGTGCCGACCTTCACCGAGGAGGGCAAGAAGTACGTCCAGGCCCCGACCTTCCCCTTCCTCGCCTCTCCCCACAGCGTGATCAGCAACCCGGGCGGCGAGAGCGTCACGAAGGACTACGCGGCCTGGCAGGCGGCCAACGTCAACGCCCTCACCAAGCCGCCCTTCTGGGGCATGAACATCAGCATGCCCCAGTCGATGGCCTCCGCCGAGGCCGCGCAGGCCGTCTACGACACGGTCAAGGACTGCTACCACGGCAAGAAGAAGGTCTCCGACGTCCAGGCCGTCATCGCGAGCTGGAGGTCGAGCAGCGGCGACCGGCTCAAGCGGTGGATGACCGAGAACGTCCTCGACAAGTACGGAACCGGCCAGTGACGACAGCCCCCGCACCGCGGAAGACCGGGCCGGAAGGGCTCACCCGGCTCGGCAGGCTACGGCGCGACCGCAGCCTCCTCCTCATGACGCTGCCCACGGTCGCCCTCCTCCTGGTCTTCAACTACGTCCCGCTCTTCGGCGTGGTCACCGCCTTCCAGGAGTACGACCCGCTGACCGGCGTGTGGAACAGCCAGTGGGCCGGCCTGGACCAGTTCCAGCGGCTCTTCAGCGACCCCCAGTTCTGGGGGGCGATGCAGAACACGCTCTACCTCAGCTTCGTCCAGCTGATCCTGTTCTTCCCCCTCCCGATCGCCCTCGCCCTGCTGCTCAACACGGTGATCAGCGAACGGGTGCGCAACGTCATCCAGTCCGTCGTCTACCTGCCGCACTTCTTCTCGTGGGTCCTGGCGATCACGATCTTCCAGCAGATGCTCGGCGGCGCGGGGGTGCTCAACCAGTTCCTGCGCCGGCACGACCTCGGCACCTGGGACATCATGACCGACCCCGACACCTTCGCCCTGCTCGTGACCTCGCAGGCGGTGTGGAAGGAGGCCGGCTGGGGGATCATCGTCTTCCTCGCCGCCCTCAGCGCCATCAACACCGACCTCTACGAGGCCGCGGCCGTCGACGGCGCGGGCCGCTTCCGGCGGATGTGGCACATCACGCTGCCGAGCCTGCGCGGAGTGATCGTGCTGATGCTCGTGCTGCGGCTCGGGAACGCGCTGTCCGTCGGCTTCGAGCAGTTCCTCATCCAACGCCTGGCGGTGGGCCACGAGGCGGCGGACGTACTGGACACCTTCTCCTTCTACTACGGCATCGCCACCGGCGACTACAGCTACGGCGCGGCGGCCGGGCTCTTCAAGAGCGTGATCTCGCTCCTGCTCATCTGGGGCGCCAACAAGCTGGCCCATGCCTTCGGCGAGGACGGGTTGTACCGAAAATGACCGACACACTCACCATCGGTTCCCGGCGCGGAGAGCGCCCCGCGACGGCGAGCGCCCCACGGCGCGGCGCCCGGTCCGCCCGCCCGTCCTGGGAGGAACCGCCGACCGCCGTCGGCCAGGCGGCCAAGGGGCTGACGCTCGGCGGAGTGGTCGCCGTCGTCCTGGTCCCGCTGTGGATCGTCGTACTGACCAGCTTCTCCACCCCCGGGGCCGTCAACCGAGCCGGCGGCCTGGTGATCTGGCCGGACGGCCTCACCACCGAGGCGTACCGGCAGATGCTGAGCGACTCGACCGTCCTCACCGCGCTCCTCGTCAGCCTCGGCATCACCGCGGTCGGCACGGCCGTGTCCATGGCCCTCTCGATCCTGTGCGCCTACGGCCTGTCCCGCCCCCGGTCGCTCGGGCACCGGTTCGTGCTGATGCTGCTGATCGTCACGATGTTCGTCAACGGCGGCCTGATCCCCACCTTCCTGGTGGTCACGGGCCTCGGCGGATACGGCGAGTGGTGGGCGCTGATCCTGCCGAGCGCGATCTCCGTCTTCAACATCCTGGTGCTGCGCGCCTTCTACCAGGAGACGTCGGCGGAACTCATCGACGCGGCCCGGATGGACGGCGCGGGCGAGTGGCGGATCCTGTGGTCCGTCGTCCTGCCCACGTCCCGCGCCGTCACGGCCGTCACCGCGCTCTTCTACGGGGTCGGCTACTGGAACTCCTTCTTCAACGTCATGCTGTACATGCCGACGGACCTCGAGCGCTGGCCGCTGCAGTACGTGCTGCTCACCTACGTCAACCGGGGCAACGGCATGCCCGGTTCCATCAACGCGGGCTTCGGCAACACCCAGGTGCAGACCGCGCCGCTGTCGCTCCAGATGGCCGTGGTGGTCCTCACCCTGGTGCCGCTGCTGATCGTCTACCCGTTCGTGCAGAAGCACCTCAGGGCCGGTGTGCTCACCGGCGCGATCAAGGGCTGAGGCGGCCATGGTGACACTCGCCGACGTGGCCCGACGGGCCGGCGTCTCGACCAGTACGGTCAGCTACGCCCTCAGCGGGAAGCGGCCCATCTCCGACGAGACCCGGATCCGTATCGAGGGAGCCATCGCGGCCCTCGGCTACCACCCGAACGCGGGCGCCCGTGCCCTGGCCGGCAAACGCTCGCACATCATCGCCCTGGTCGTGCCCCTGCACCCCGAGGTGCACGTGCCGACGATGATGGACATCGCGATCGCGGTCACGATGACGGCCCGCGAGCGCGGCTACGACGTCCTGCTCCTCACCAACGACGAGGGCCCCGAGGGGGTGCGCCGGGTCACCGGCAGCGGGCTCGCCGACGGGGTGATCCTGATGGACGTCCGGCTGGACGACGACCGGATCCCGGTCCTGCGGTCGCAGGGCACTCCGGCGGCGCTCATCGGGCTCCCCGACGATCCGAGCGGACTCTCCTGCGTGGACTACGACTTCGCCACGGCGGGGGCGCTCTGCGCGGACCACCTCGCCGACCTGGGCCACCGGGACATCGCGTTCATCGGCTACAGCAGCGGCGTGTACCGACGGCACGCCGGCTATGCCGAGCGGACCCTGAACGGCTTCCGCGAGCGCGCGGAGGCGCGCGGTCTGCGCTTCGTGCACCGGCCGTGCGAGGGCACGTACGACAGCACGGCGGCCACGCTGGGCCGGGTCCTCGCGGACCGCCCCGACACCACGGGGTTCGTCGTGCAGAACGAGGGCGCGATCGGCCCGCTGCTGAGCCTGCTGCGCGCCAGCGGGCGCACGGTCCCGGAGGACGTCTCGGTGGTCGCCGTCTGCCCCGACC
>NZ_JBSHDU010000071.1:0-42661 GCF_053616475.1 Streptomyces sp. NPDC055815
GCCGGGTACCGACCCGCCCGGGCGCGGGCGCACGCGGGGCGGGCTGAGCCCCGGGCGGGGGGCGCCGTCCGGCGCGGGCGCGGCGTCACACGGCGGCGGGGCGCCGCACGGCGCGGGCGCGGCGTCGCACGGGCGCCGGGCCCGCCGGTCAGGCTTCCGTGGACGTCACCGCGTCCGTCTGCCACGGCGCCCCCGGTACCACCAGCGGTGACCCCGTCACCGGGTCCGGGACCACCACCGACGACAGCCCGAAGACGTCCCGTACGAGATCGGACGTGACGATCTCCGACGGCGCGCCGGCCGCCACCACCCGCCCCGCCTTCATGGCGACGAGGTGGTCGGCGTACCGGGCGGCCTGGTTCAGGTCGTGGAGGACGAGGACGACGGTCCGGCCGCGGAGCCGGTTCAGGCGGCGGACCAGGTCGAGGACCTCCACCTGGTGGGAGATGTCCAGGTAGGTGGTGGGCTCGTCGAGGAGGAGCAGGTCCGTCTCCTGCGCGAGGGCCATCGCGATCCACACCCGCTGCCGCTGCCCGCCGGAGAGCGCGTCGACGGACCGGTCGGCGAGCGCGGCGACGTCCGTGCGGTCCATGGCGTCGGCGACGGCCCGCTCGTCCTCCTCGGACCACTGCTTCCACCAGGCCTGGTGCGGCTGGCGGCCGCGGGAGACGAGGTCGGCGACGGTGATGGCCTCGGGCGCGACGGGCGTCTGCGGCAGCAGCCCGATGGAGCGGGCGATCCGCTTCGTGGGGAGCTTGGCGAGCGACTCCCCGTCGAGGAGGACCGCGCCGCCCGCCGGCTTCAGCAGCCGCCCGAGCGCCCGCAGCGTCGTGGACTTGCCGCAGGCGTTGGGGCCGACGATCACGGTCACCTTGCCGTCGGGGATCGCGAGGTCGAGCTCTTCGACGACGGTGCGGTCCTCGTAGGCGAGGGTGAGCTCGCGGGCCTGCAGTCTGCTCACGACTTTCCTCCAACGGCTCGGCTCCGGACGATGAGCCAGATCAGGTACGGGGCGCCGACCGCCGCCGTGAGCACACCCACGGGCAGTTCGACGGGGGAGAAGAGCCGTCGGCCGAGCAGGTCGGCGACGACCACGATCACCGCGCCGGTGAGCGCGGAGCAGAGCAGCGGGATCTGCGCCGTCCGGGTCATGCGGCGGGCGATCTGCGGCGCGAGGAGGGCGACGAAGTCGACCGGCCCTGCGACGCCGGTCGCCACGGACGCGAGGACGACGCCGAGGGCGACGAGCCCGAGCCGGACCCCGCCGAGCCGGGCGCCGAGCGCGGTCGCCGTGTCGTCGTCGAGGGAGACGGTCCGCTGGGCGCGGGCCGCCCACAGCACGGCGGGCAGCAGCAGGAGCAGCGTCCAGCGGATCGGCGCGGACTCGTCCCAGCCGCGTCCGTTGAGGGAGCCGGTCATCCAGATCTGGGCCTGCTGGGCGACGAGGTAGTCGCCCTTCGTCATGAAGAGCGTGATGAGGGACCGCAGCGCGATCGCGATGCCGATGCCGATGAGGACGAAGCGGGTCGCGTGCAGTCCGCCGCGCCAGGCGAAGGCGTAGACGAGGGCGGCGGCGAGGATGCCGCCGGCGATGGAGACGTACGGCAGGACGGTGTACGAGGTGAGGCCGAAGGTCATCGCGGCGACGGTGACGGCCCCGGCGCCCTGGCTGATGCCGATGATGTCGGGGCTGGCGAGCGGGTTGCGGGCGACGGTCTGGATGAGGCCGCCCGCGATGCCGAAGGCGGCGCCGACGGCGAGGGCGGCGACGAGCCGGGGCTCGCGGAGCTCCGTGACGACGAACGTGGACGGCGACGACTGCCCGAGGAGGATCCGTACGACCTCACCTGGTGCCACGAACTTCTCGCCGACGCAGAGGTACGCGACGCAGGCCGCGGCCAGGAGCAGCAGGAGGCCCGCGGCGACGAGGGCCGAGCGCCGGTGGACGAGGAAGGACCCCCGCCGGGCGCGCACGAGCCCGTACCCGGCGGGCCGAACCTTCCCAGCGCCGCTCGAGGTCCGGACGCCGGTCAGCGGCGCCGTCATGCCGGCACCGCCTTCCGGCGTACCAGCGTGACCAGGAACGGCACGCCGATCAGCGCCGTCATCACCCCGGCCGGGATCTCGCCCGGTGGGAACACGATCCGTCCGGCGACATCGGCGACGAGCAGCATCACCGGTCCGATGACCGCGGCCATCGGCAGGACCCAGCGGTGGTCGGAGCCGACGACGGCGCGGGCGATGTGGGGGACGGCGAGGCCCACGAAGGCGACCGGACCGGCGGCGGCCACGGCCACGCCCGTCAGGACGGTCGCGCCGAGCCCGCCCACGATCCGTACGGTCGCGACCCGCTGCCCGAGGCCCTTGGCGACGTCCTCGCCGAGCGCGAGCGCGTCGAGGCCGCGTGCCACGGAGAGCACGAGGACCGCGCCGAGCAGCAGGAAGGGCCAGGTCTGGCCGACGATCTCGGTGTCGCGGCCGTCGAGGGAGCCGATCTGCCAGAACCGGAACTCGTCGAGCGCCGAGGCCCTGGTCGTGAGCACGCCGGTGGTGACGGACAGCAGCAGCGCGTTGATCGCGGCGCCGCCGAGCGCCAGCTTCACGGGCGTGGCGCCGCCGCGCCCGGCGGCGGCGATCGCGTAGACGGCGACCGAGGCGAGGGCGGCGCCGGCGAAGGCGAACCACACGTACCCGCTGAGCTCGTGCACGCCGAGGAAGGCGATGGCGAGGACGACGGCGACCGAGGAGCCCTGGCTGATGCCGAGGATGCCGGGGTCGGCGATCGGGTTGCGGGTGATGCCCTGGAGGGCGGTGCCGGCGAGCGCGAGGGCGGCGCCGACCATCAGCCCGATGAGGGTCCGGGGGACGCGGAGCTGCCGGACGACCTCGGCGTCGTCGCCGGTCGCGCCGTGCAGGAGGGCGTCGAGGACGGTGGAGGGCGCGATGGGGCGGGCGCCCACGGCGAGGCTGAGGAGGACGGCGAGGAGCAGGGCGACGAGGGCCGCCGAGGTCGCGAGGACCCGTCTGGTTCGGAAAGCGGCTGGCATCGGGACCCATCGGGAAGTACAGGTTTGGTTAGGCTCGCCTCAGTTTAAGCAGCGCCCCTGTGCGAACAGACGTGCCCCCGAGCCCCCGACAATGGGGTCCATGACGACCACACCGCCCCCGCACGCGCCCACCGTCGGCTTCGACCTCGACCTGACCCTGCTCGACACCCGCCCGGGCATCAGGGCGGCCTTCGTCGCCTTCTCCGCCGAGGTCGGCGTCCCGATCGACGCCGACCTCGTCGTCAGCCGCCTGGGGCCGCCCCTGGAGCAGGAGATGGCGCACTGGTTCCCGGCGGAGCACGTCACCGAGATGACCGCCCGCTACCGCGCGCTCTACCCCTCGTACGCGATCGAGCCCACCGTCCCGATGCCGGGCGCCCAGGACGCCATCGAGGCCGTCCGCGAGGCGGGCGGCCGCACGATCGTCGTCACCGCGAAGAACGGCCCGCACGCCGAGCTGCACCTGGCCCACCTGGGCATCGAGCCCGACGCGGTCGCCGGCGGCCTGTGGGCCGAGGGCAAGGCGGAGGCGCTGCGCGCGCACGCCGCCGGGGTGTACGTCGGGGACCACGTCGGCGACGTCAGGGGCGCCGCCACCGCGGGCGCCTACTCCGTGGCCGTCGCGACCGGCCCCTGCCCGGCCGAGGAGCTCCGGGCGGCCGGCGCGGACGTGGTCCTGCCGGACCTGACGGACTTCCGCGCCTGGTGGGAGGGGTACCTGGCCTGAGCCTCAGGCCGTCCGGCCGGAACGGGCCTGCCGCCGCTGGGCCGCGACCGAACGCAGCACCCCGGCGGCGGCCACCAGGAATCCGACCCCCATCAGCATCGACACGAGGTACGCCACGGTGGGGAACGGGTCCGTCCCCAGGAACAGCGGGGCCACCGTGACCAGCGTCGCGAGCGCGCCGACCGCGAACAGGATCACACCGGCCTTGACGAGTCCGTCACCCGGGGCACTGTCGTCCACCGGCACGGCGGGGGTTTCACTACGCATCCGGCCAGGGTAGTTCCCAGGCCGGAGGAACACATCGGCGGCGTCTTGTCACCGGCCTCCTGCCCATTAGCCTGGTGCCGGCGGGTCAGCCGACGACCCGCCGTTTGCCATCCCCATCGACGAGGACGAGGACGAGGACAGACGTGCCTACCGGCAAGGTCAAATGGTTCAACAGCGAGAAGGGCTTCGGCTTTCTCTCCCGTGACGACGGCGGCGACGTCTTCGTCCACTCGTCGGTGCTCCCTGCCGGAGTCGACGCACTGAAGCCTGGTCAGCGGGTGGAGTTCGGGGTCGTCGCCGGTCAGCGCGGCGACCAGGCGCTGTCCGTCACGATCCTCGACCCGACCCCGTCCGTCGCCGCGGCGCAGCGCCGTAAGCCCGACGAACTGGCGTCCATCGTCCAGGACCTGACGACGCTCCTGGAGAACATCACGCCGATGCTGGAGCGCGGCCGCTACCCGGAGAAGGCGGCCGGCAAGAAGATCGCGGGCCTGCTGCGCGCGGTCGCCGACCAGCTCGACGTGTAACCGCCGCTCAGGGAAAAGCCAGCGCGTCCGGGCCGAGGGGCGGTACGAGTCCCTCGGCCGCGGCGCGCGTGAGCAGCCCGCGGACCGCCGCGTAGCCGTGCTCGCCGAGGTCGGCCGTGAACTCGTTCACGTAGAGACCGATGTGCTGGTCGGCCACCTTCGGGTCCATCTCCTGGGCGTGCTCCAGGACGTACGGCCGGGAGGCCGCCGGATCGTCCCAGGCCATCCGCACCGACGCCCGCGCGGAGGCGGCGAGCAGCTCCAGCGTCTCGGCGCCCAGCGAGCGGCGGGCGACGATCGCGCCCAGCGGGATCGGGAGCCCGGTCGTGGACTCCCAGTGCTCGCCCATGTCGGCGAGGCAGTGCAGCCCGTAGTTCTTGTACGTGAAGCGGGCCTCGTGGATGACGAGCCCCGCGTCGACCTTCCCGTCCCGTACGGCGGGCATGATCTCGTGGAACGGCATCACGACGACCTCGCCGACGCCCCCGGGCACCTTCTCCGCCGCCCACAGCCGGAACAGCAGGTACGCGGTCGAGCGCTCGCTCGGCACCGCGACCGTCTTCCCCGCCAGGCCCTCGCCGCCGACCGGCTCGCGCGTCAGGACGAGCGGCCCGCAGCCGCGGCCCAGGGCGCCGCCGCAGGGCAGCAGGGCGTACTCGTCGAGGATCCACGGCAGCACCGCGTACGACACCTTCAGGACGTCGTGGGAGTCGGTGCCGCTCTCCGCCCAGCCGTTGGTGACGTCGATGTCCGCGAACGTCACGTCGAGCCGGGGCGCGCCCGGCACCCGGCCGTGCGCCCAGGCGTCGAAGACGAAGGTGTCGTTGGGGCAGGGCGAGTAGGCGATCTTGAGCTTGGTCACGACGGCTCCCACGACTCCACGAAGACGGTTCTGCTGAGCGGCTCGAAGGCCTGCCGGAGGGCGCCCAGGGCCTCGCCGATGCGCCAGGCGGCGCGGTCTCGGGGGCCGACGGCGTTCGACACGGCACGGATCTCGACGACGGGCACGCCGTACGCGGCGGCGGCCTCGGCGACGCCGAAGCCCTCCATCGCCTCGGCGGCGGCCGTCGGGTGCCGCTCCGCGAGCTCGGCGGCGCGGCGGGCGGTGCCGGTGACGGTGGAGACGGTGAGGACGGGCGCGAGGGTGCATGCCCCGGCGAGCGCGGCGCTGATCCGCCGGGTCAGCGCCTCGGGCACGGGGTGGACGGAGCGGCCGAAGCCCAGCTCGTCGACGGCGAGGTACCCGTCCGGGGTCTCGGCCCCGAGGTCGGCGGCGACGATCGCCGAGGACACGACGAGGGACCCGACCGGTGCGGCCGGCTGGAAGCCGCCGGCGATCCCGGCGGAGACGACGAGGTCGTAGCCGTCGCCGGTCAGCGCGCCGTGCGCGAGAGCCGTCCCGGTCGCGGCGGCGACGGCGGCGGGTCCGACCCCGCCCACGAGCACGTCGACCCGGCCGTCGTGACGGCTGTCGAGCCGGCCGTCGTGACCGCCGGCATGGCGGCGCAGGGTGAAGCCCCCCGGCAGCGGGAGGAGCTCGGGGCCGCCGAGGTCGAGGCCGAGGCCGGCGGAGACGGAATCCGCCTCCGCCGCCACGGCCGTCACGATCAGGATCCGGTGGACCACCGGCGGATCAGGAATCCTTCTTCAGCTGGAAGTGCCAGATGCCGGTCAGCTTCTTGCCGGTGTTCTCGACGATGGTCACCTGGGTCTTGTCGGTGACCTCGCCGGTCGGGGACTGGGAGAAGAAGGCGCTGGCCGGGATGGTCCGGTACGTCTTCTTGTACGGCTCGGGCTCGGCCTGCTGGCCGCCGAGGAAGATCGTCCAGCCGTGGTCCGCGATCTCCGGGTCCACGCCGAAGCGGATCTTGTCGTCCGTGGAGACCGTGATGGTCTTCTCGGCCTTCTTGTTGAGGCACTGCTGGATCTGCGACTCCTTGATGGCCTCGCCATCGTTGTAGCAGGCGGCCTCGGAGTGCACCGAGTCGGTCCCGACCGTCAGGGTCGCGAGCGGAGTCGGCTTGTCGCAGGCGGAGAGTACGAGGAGCCCGGCGGAGACGGCCCCGAGGGCGACGGCGGCCCGGCGGCGCGAGCCGGAGAAGAACGCAACGGTCATGAGCCGAAGGCTATCGGGCCGCCGCGCCCGCGCCACGCGGGGGTACGGCGTGCCGCCACGGCGTACCGCTTCGTACGGGTGTCTCCCCGCGTGCCTAGGCCACGGTCGCCTTGGGCCGGCCGCCCTTCGGGCCCGGGCGGCGGCGGGCCGCCGACAGCAGGCCGCGGACCGAGAGGAGCGCGCCCACGGCGAGGATCCCGGCGGCGACGGACATGCCGACGGTGCCGTTCAGGGGCAGCGAGATGCCGATCCCGCCGCCCACCACCCACGCCATCTGCAGCGCCGTCTCCGAGCGGGCGAACGCCGAGGTCCGCACCAGCTCCGGCACGTCCCGCTGGATCAGCGCGTCCAGGGACAGCTTCGACAGGGCCTGGGTGAGCCCCGCGACCGCGCCGAGGACGGCGACCATCAGGCCCCCGAAGAAGATGGCCGTGCAGATCGCCGTACCGCAGACCACGCTGATCATCGTGGCGATGATCACCTCCGGCCCGTGGCCGCGGTCCCGCAGCAGCGAGCCGACGGCCGTACCGCAGGCGTTCCCCGTGCCCGCCGCCACACCCACGATCCCCAGGGACACGGCGGCGCTCTGCCCGGACAGCGGATGCTCGCGCAGCAGGAACGCCAGGAAGAAGATCAGGAAACCCGACAGCATGCGCTGCGCCGCGTTCGCCTGGAGCCCGTGCAGCACCGACGGGCCCACTGTCCGCAGGCTCGGCTTCTTCTCGCCGTGCGTCAGCAGGTGCGCCCGCCGCTCGCCCTTCGCCGAGTCCACCTTGTGCGGCATCCGCAGCGCCCAGAACGTACCGAGCAGGAACAGCGCGCACGCCCCGTACAACGGGTAGCGCGGCCCGATCAGCTGGAGCCCCGCACCGATCGGCGCGGCGATGCCGGTGGCGAGCAGACCGGCCAGGGTGACCCGGGAGTTCGCCTTCACGAGCGAGAAGTTCGGCGGGAGGAGCCGGGGCACGACGGCACTGCGGACGACCCCGTACGCCTTCGAGGCCACGAGCACGCCGAGCGCGGCGGGATACAGCTCGAGACCGCCCGTCGCCACGGCCCCCGACATCATGATCGCGAGGACGGCCCGGGTCAGCATCGCACCCGCCATCGCCGCGCGCCGCCCGTGCGGGATGCGGTCCAGGAGCGGGCCGATCACGGGGGCGAGGAGGGTGAAGGGCGCCATCGTGACGGCGAGGTAGAGCGCGACGCGGCCGCGGGCCTCGTCGGTCGGCACGGAGAAGAACACGGTCGAGGCGAGGGCGACGGTGATCATGACGTCGCCGGCGCCGTTCACCGCGTGCAGCTCGATCAGCTTCCCGAGCCCCGACTCGCCCGCACCGTGCGCGTGCGTGGCCTTGCGGATGCCCTTCGCGGTCCCGGTGAACGGCAGGTGCAGGGCACGCCCGACCTTCCGGCCCGCTCGGCGGAGCGGCCCGGCGGGATCATGCGATCGTACGGGGGACCGTGCGGCTGCCACTCCGTCATAGTGCCCCACGCGGGGGCCGGACGAACCGGGGCGCGACGGGGGACCCCCGTGATCGCGCGGTCGTGGTGCAGGGCGCGGGCCCGCCCGGGGACGGGCTCCGGGGGGCTTCCGGGGATCCGCGATCCGGTCACTTGGGACGGGCAGGTGGGCGGAGGCCCGCGAACGGGGTAGCGTGCGTAGCGCGTCACCGGCGGAATCTCTCGGCCGCGCGCCTCTTCGGCATCCCGCAGAATGGATGGCGTTAGGTGTGCCCGAGACGCGCGAGACAAGTCGGGTGCGGACGTCGATGCGGCCCTCTGGTCCGCTCCGCCCGCCGCCCGTGGCTTCGCTCCCGCCCCTCGGCCGGCGCACCCGTGAGACGGCGTAGGAGAGAAGCGAGACCTGTGAGTGCTGCGACGACGCGAAGCGGTACCCCGCGTACCCCGCGAGCCACGCGTACCCCCGACCGCCTGTGCGCCGAGGCCGTAGACCTCGCGCGGGAGGCCGCCGAGGAGGCGGCCGCGCCCGGGATCGTCGGCGCGCACGTCGAGGTGGTCGCGGAGGGCGACCGCGTCGTCACGCACTACTTCGAGTCCAAGGAGCCCGGCTACCGGGGCTGGCGCTGGGCGGTGACCGTCACGCGCGCCTCCCGCGCCAAGAACGTCACGCTTGACGAAACCGTCCTGCTGCCGGGTACGGACGCGCTCATGGCCCCCGAGTGGGTGCCGTGGAGCGAGCGGCTGCGGCCGGGCGACATGGGGCCCGGGGACCTCCTCCCCACGGAACAGGACGACCTGCGCCTGGAGCCCGGCTACTCCGGTGAGGACACGCCGCCGCCGAACTCCGCCGTGTCGGAGGAGATGTCGGAGCACCTCGACGAGGAGGACGCGGAACTCACCTCGCGCACCCCGTCGCGCGGCGCGATCGCCGCGGTCGCCGAGGAACTCGGCATGCGCCGGGCCCGGGTCCTGTCCCGCTACGGCCTGCACGTCGCCGCGGACCGCTGGGACGAGGCGTTCGGCGCGAAGACCCCGATGGCACAGGCGGCGCCCGCGTCGTGCGAGTCCTGCGCGTTCCTGGTGCCGCTCGCGGGCTCGCTGAAGCAGGCCTTCGGCATCTGCGCGAACGAGTTCTCCCCGGCGGACGGCCGGGTCGTGTCCCTCGCGTACGGCTGCGGGGGGCACTCGGAGGCGGCCGTCATGCCGAAGCCGCCGCGGCCGGCGCCGCCGGTCCTGGACTCGATGGCCGCGGACGCGTTCCCGCTCCGCCCGGCAAAGGACTCCGGCTCCACAACGGAACCGGACGCCTCCTCGGAGGACCTGGGCCACTCGTAGGTCCTCCCGGCTTCCGTGGGGGAACCCGAGCCCGGCAGGGTGGCCACCTGTAGACGCCCAGGCCCGGCAAGGCGATGGCCGTCCGGGACGTCGAGCGCGGTACCTTCGGGCCCCGAGCCCTCACCGGTCCGGGTTTCGAGGAACACATCGGCATCGGCAGAGTGGAGTCAGACTTGTCGTCCTCCCCTCCTCGGAGGGAGGGGATTCCTGGCTCAGGCTGCCTCCGGGAGCGGCGCTCCCGGAGGTCTTGTGCCCTCGGCACCAGCCGGGTCGAGACCAGCCCGGACGAGCATCACGCGGGCGGAATTCTTGTCCCTCGGGGACACGGCTCCGCACGAGGTGCAGGCGTAGGTACGTTCCGAAAGAGGAAGTGCGTGCTTGGTTCTCGCTCCGCACGATGCGCAGTCCATGGTGGTGTGCGCGGGGTGTACGAGGCGGATGTCCCGCCCGTGCTTGCGGCCCATCTCGATCAGGGCTTTCTTGGTCGCACCGATCGCCGCGTCCGCCGCTTTGCGCGCCATGGTGGTCTTCGCGAGGAACTTCGGGCGGAAGTCCTCGACGGCGATGGCGTCGTGGTCGCGGACGACGCGCTTGGCCCATTTGCGGGCGGTGTCCTGCCGTTGCCGGGCGATCTTCTTGTGGAGTTTGGCGGCCTGCCGCTGAGCTGTGCGGTGGCCCTTCGACCGCGGCGTGCCCTTCGGGCGTGCACGGCGGGCCATCTGCCGCTGGTAGCGGGTCAGCTTGGCCTGGGCCTTCCTGCCGTACTGCGGATGAGGGAGGTCGTGAGCGTCGCTCGTGGTGGTGGCGGTTTCCTTGACGCCCCAGTCGACACCGAGGACGGCGCTGGTCGTGGGGAGTGGCTGGATCTCGGTCACGACGACGAACGAGGCGTACCAGTGGCCGATGTCGTCCTGGTACACGCGCACGCTCGACGGCGTGGCAGGCAGCTGGCGGGACCACACCACACTCAGCGTGATGCCGCCCGCGAGGTGGAGGCGTCCCTCTTTCAGGCGGAAGCCCCGGGTGGTGTAGTTCAGCGTCGGCAGAGCCTCGCGCTTCTTCTTGTGGCGCGGCATCCCGGCGCGTTGCCGCATGGGCAACCGCTTCTCGATGTCCTTCATTGCCTTGGAGCGGGACGTGGCGAAGTCCCGGATGATCTGTTGCTGCGGGACGCTCGCCCCTTTGCGCAGCCACGATGTGCGGGCGCGGGCATCGGTCAGCATCTTGTCGAGCTGCGCCGGGCCGCACGTCTGTCTGTCGCCGGAGTGTCCACGGTTATAGGCGTGTACGGCGAGGGACTTGGCCACGCACTCGTTCCACACCCACCGGCATCGGTCCCACTCGGCAAGAAGCTCCGTGCGGGCGGTCGACGACACGCGCAGCCGGTAGGTGTACCGGGCGTGCCCAGTATCCTGCCTCGACCGGGATGGTGTCGCCATGGTGTCAAGCTACCACTGATCAGCAGTCAAAGAACCACTAATCTAGGGTCATGGATGAAGAGAAGCGCATCACGCTCCGCCTGCCCGCCGAGCTGCACGAGTGGCTGGTCGATCAGGCCCGTTCCGCCCGCAGATCTCTCAACTCCGAGATTGTCCACCGCCTGGAGAGCGAGCGCCGCGCTGCCGCGGAGGACATTCCGTCACCCTGACGGTGGTTCAGTTTTCCCTGCCCAGTTCCGCAAGAGCCCGAATCCTTCCCGGCCTGAAGGCCGGGGCATCCTCGGAGGCACCTGGTGAGCGTCAGCGTCCGGACGACGACCGACGGAACCGATCCCTTCGGCACCGCACGTCTGCGGCGGGGCGTGCTCGACGCCTGGGGCGCGAGTCCGGCCCGCTTCCGGGAGGACGCCAACGCCGAGGAGGACCTGGCGCTCGGCGGCTACCGCGACCGCCTCGTCGTCGAGCTGGCGCAGAACGCCGCCGACGCCGCCCACCGCGCCGGCGTCACCGGCCGTCTCCGCCTGACCCTGCACCCGGCGGACCACGAGGGCCCCGCGGTCCTCGCCGCGGCGAACACCGGCGCGCCGCTGGACGCCGCCGGCGCCGAGTCGCTGTCGACGCTCCGCGCCTCCGCCAAGCGCGAGCAGACGCACGGCGCCGTGGGCCGGTTCGGCGTCGGGTTCGCCGCCGTCCTGGCGGTGAGCGACGAGCCCGCCGTGCTCGGCCGGCACGGCGGCGTCCGCTGGTCCCTCGCCGAGGCCCGCGAGCTGGCCGCCGAGGCCGCCCGGTACAGCCCGGGCCTCGGCGACGAACTGCGCCGCCGCGACGGCCACGTACCCCTCCTCCGGCTCCCGCTGCCCGCCGAGGGCACCGCGCCCGAGGGCTACGACACCGTCGTCGTCCTGCCGCTGCGGGACACGGCGGCCGAGGACCTGGCGGAGCGGCTGCTCACGTCCGTCGACGACGCGCTGCTCCTCACCCTCCCGGGTCTCGCGGAGATCGTCGTGGAGACGGCCGAGGGCGTGCGGACGATCCGCCGCTCCGAGGACGACGGCTACGTCCGCATCGACGACTCGGCCACGGGCACCCACCGCTGGCGGACCGTCAGTCACGGCGGCCCCCTCGACGCGGACCTCCTCAAGGACCGCCCGGTCGAGGAGCGGCTCCGCCCGCACTGGTCGGTCACCTGGGCCGTACCGGTGGACGCGGAGGGCGCCCCGCGCTACCCGCGTACGACCCCGGTCGTGCACGCGCCGACGCCCACCGACGAGCCCCTCGGCATCCCCGCCCTGCTCATCGCGTCGCTCCCGCTGGACACCGCCCGGCGGCACCCGGCGCCCGGGCCGCTGACCGACTTCCTGGTGCAGCGGGCGGCCGACGCGTACGCCGAACTCCTCGCCGACTGGCACCCGGTGACCACCTCGACCCTCGACCTGGTCCCCGGCCCGCTGGGCAAGGGCCACGTCGACGGGGCGCTGCGCGAGGCGATCCTGGACCGGCTGCCGAGGGTCGCGTTCCTGGCGCCGGCCGCGCCGTCCGAGGAGCTGCCGGCGCTCCGGCCGATCGAGGCGGAGGTCGTGGAGGGCGCGGGCGCGGAGACCGTCGACGTGCTCGCCGAGGTGTTCCCGACGCTGCTGCCCGCCGGCCTGGAGCGGCGCCCCGAGCTCCGTACCCTCGGCGTCGGCCGTGTCCCCCTCACCGAGGCGATCGACCGCCTGGCGGGGGTCGACAGGGCGCCGACGTGGTGGTGGCGGCTCTACGACTCCCTCGCGGGCGTCGACCCGGACCGTCTGACGGGCCTGCCGGTGCCGCTTGCGGAAACGGAGGAGGGTGCCAGGGTCCGTACGACGATCGGCCCTCGGCAGGTCCTCCTTCCGCAGGAACGGACTCCCGCGGAGTTGACGCGGCTCGGCCTGAAGGTGGCGCACCCGGAGGCGGCCCATCCGCTCCTGGAGAAGCTGGGCGCGCTGCCGGCCACGCCCCGCGCGGTCCTGACGACCCCGCAGGTGCGGGCGGCGGTCGCCGCGTCGCTCGACGCGGGGGAGATCTGGGACGAGGACGCGGACGCGCCGGACGCGGAGGAGCTGGCCGACACGGTCCTCGCGCTGGTCCGCGACGCGGAGCTCGGCCCCGGCGAGGAGCCGTGGCTCGGGGCGCTGGCCCTCCCCGACGAG
Organism: Streptomyces sp. NPDC055815; assembly: GCF_053616475.1. NCBI lineage: Bacteria > Bacillati > Actinomycetota > Actinomycetes > Kitasatosporales > Streptomycetaceae > Streptomyces > Streptomyces sp. NPDC055815. Next base: position 13,097 of record NZ_JBSHDU010000071.1, read on the forward strand.
GACGGCGAACTGTCCCCGGCGGGTGAACTGGTGCTTCCCGGCTCGGCGTTCGCGGCCGTGATGCGCGAGGACGAACTGGCCTTCGTGGACGCCGAGCTGGCGTCCCGCTGGGGCGAGCAGCCCCTCGCCGCGTGCGGGGTCCTGGCGAACTTCGCCCTGGTCCGCGCGACCGACCTGGTCCTCGACCCGGACGAGGTGGAGCCCCGCGAGGGCGACTACCCGGAGCCGGACGACGCCGGGCTGCTCGACGCGGTCGACGTGTGGTGCGAGGACGTCCTCGACCGCCTCCCGATGACCGCCGTACCCCCCGTGGCGACGGAGATCGTGGCCGTACGGGACCTGGACCTGGTCGACGACGACGCCTGGCCGCAGGCGCTCGCACTCCTCGCGCAGCCGCCGCTGCGGGACGCCCTGACCCAGCCCGTACGGATCCTCCTCCCGGACGGCACGACGGAGACCGTCCGCTCGTACACGGCCTGGTGGCTGCGTGACCACCCCGTCCTCGACGGCCGCCGCCCGGCGGGCCTCCGCGCCGAGGGCTCGGACCCGCTGCTCTCCGGCCTGTACGACTCCGCCGACGCGACCGGCTTCGAGGACGAGCAGGTCCTGCGCGCCCTGGGCGTCCGCACCTCGGTCGCGGCGCTCCTCGACGAACCGGGCGGCGCGGCCGAGCTGCTGGCCCGCCTGGCCGACCCGACGCGGGAGGTGACGGCGCCGCAGCTGCACGCCCTGTACACGGCGCTGGCGGACCTGGACCCCGAGCAGGTGACGCTCCCCGACGACCTGCGCGCGGTCGTGGACGGCAGCCTGGTCGTCGTCGAGGCCTCGGAGGCCCTGGTGGCGGACGCCCCCGACCTCCTCCCGCTGGCCGGCGACCTGCCGCTCCTCCCGGTCTCCCCGACCCGCGCGGACGACCTGGCGGACCTCTTCCAGGTCCGGCGCCTGAGCGAGGCGGTGGAGGCCGAGGTCACGACGGTCGGCGAGGAGCACGAGGTGCCCCCGTCGGTCCACGCCCTCCTCGGCCCGGCCACCCCCACCTCGTACATCGAGCACGAGGAACTCCACGCGGGCGGCGTCGAACTCGACTGGCGCCGCACTCCCGACGGCGTCGTCCACGCCGCCACCCTGGAGGGCGTCGCGGCGGGCCTCGCCTGGGCGGCCGGCCAGTGGCCCCGCCGCTTCGAGGTGGCGGCCCTCCTGGAGGACCCGTCGAGGACGGCAGAACTGGCGAGGGACCGCTGGTTCGACTGACCGGGGGCGGTGGCGCCTCTGCATCGACTGAGGGTCCCGGGGCGGCCGTGCCGGCGAACCGGGGGGGAGGGTGGTGAAGGCCCCCGAACGGCCGCGCCCTAGGATCTGCGCCTCAGACGCTTCTTTGGGGGGAGCATGTCCAGTTCTTCACGCGCGCGTCGGTACGGCCGGCGCGCCCGTCTCATCGCCGCCTGTACGGGCCTCGCGTCCCTGGCCGGCATGCTGCTGTCGCAGCCCGCGGCGGCCGACACCGTTCCGCCGAGCCCGGCCAGGGCCCTGCCCCGGCTGGACTTCGCGGGCGACGGCACGGGCGAGATCATGTACCGGCCGTTCTCCGGACCGCTGAGGCTGCACAGTCCGATGCCGGACGATCCGGGCGGGTACGAGTTCCACCTCGAGGAGGACCTTCCGGGGGACGTCACCTTCAAGGACTACATCCCGGTCGGCGATCAGGACGGCAACGGTGCTCCGGACTTCCTGGTGCTCTCCACCGACGGGACGCTCACCATGGTGCGCACCAACGGGGGCGGCACGTGGAACCAGGACTACGCCACGGAGCGGGACCGGGTCGGGCGCGGCTGGCAGATCTACAACAAGGTGCTGTCGCCGGGCGACCTGAACGGGGACAGGCGCCCCGATCTGCTGGGCCGCACACCGGCCGGTGACGTGTATTTCTACCCGTCCACGGGGGACACGACCGGGCCGTTCGGCGCGCGGGTCAGGATCGCCACGGGCTGGCAGACGTACGACCAGCTGGTCGGCGTCACCGATGACGATTCCGACGGTGTCGGCGACGTCGTCACCCGCACCCTTTCGGGCGAGCTGTTCTTCCACGCCGGCGTCGCGGGCGCGTCCCCGACGTTCAAGGCGCCCGTCCGCATCGGGTCCGGCTGGGGTGTCTACAACCAGCTCGCCGGCGGCGACGACATGGACGGCGACGGCCACGGTGACATCGTGGGCCGGACGGTCGAGGGGCAGCTCTACGTCTACAAGGGGCTCGGCCAGGGCGGGTTCGCGCAGCGGACCCTGGGCTGGTGGGGCTACTCGTGGCGGGAGGCCGACGTCATCGCCGGTGCGGGTGGGATCCCGGCCTACGGAAAGTCCCGGATCCAGGGCCTCGGCACGGACGGCAGGCTCTACTCGTACCAGACGCTCGGAAACGGCCTGCTGGCTCAGCGCCGCTCGGCGCCCTCCCCGTACCAGTGCGGCAACGGCTACCCCGCCGGTACGAGGCTGATCACCCTCGCCTCCGACGTCGCCCTCGACGACCGCGCCGACATGTTCGCGATCTGCAACGACGGGGGGCTGGCAGGGGGCTCCGAGGGCCAGTACGACGTCGGCAGCTACACGTGGGGCGCCTTCAACCTGCTGGCCGGCCCCGGTGACCTCACGGGTGACGGCAAGGGCGACCTGCTCGCCCGTGACACGTCCGGCAACCTCTACGTCTACCGAAGCGCCACCACGGATTACTACCCGCTCTTCGACACCCGGGTCAGGATCGGCAGCGGCTGGAACGCGTACGACCGGATCGTCGGCGCCGGTGACTACACCGGTGACGGGCGTGCCGACATCGTCGCCCGGACGCCGTCCGGTGACCTGTACCTGTACGCCGGGACCGGCACCATGACCGCCCCGTTCAAGGCCCGCGTCAAGGTGGGCAGCGGCTGGCAGGCCTACAGCAAGCTCGCCGCGATCGGGGACGTCGACGGCGACGGCCGGGGCGATCTGCTGGCGGCCGACCGCGCCGGCGACCTCTACCGCTACTCGTCCACGGGCGGCACGCCGGGGCCGGCCAGTTTCCGGGCCAGGGTCCGGATCGGCACGGGCTGGAACATGTACCGGGAGCTCCACTGACGGAGGCCACCCGGGCGGGATGACGACGGCGCCGTCGGCGCCGACCGAGGGCCTGCCGTCGCCGTCGCGGCGCGGCAGCGCGCGCGACACCGAAAGGTGCTGGTAGAGACCTGTAGGGCGGCGCTCGGGAACCGTCGCCTCACCCGCCCCGAGGAGGCCCGCATGCCCCAGGTACGCGCCAACGACGTGAATCTCGCCTACGAGACCGTGGGCGAGGGCGAACCGCTCGTCCTCGTCCACGGTTCGTGGAGCGACCGCACGAGCTGGCAGGCGGCGATCGACGCGGACATCCGCGCGTCGTTCACCGTGGTCGCGTACGACCGGCGCGGCCACGGCGACAGCGAGGCGGTGCCGGGGCAGGGCACGCGGAGGCAGGACGAGGACGACCTCGCCGCGCTGATCGAGGGGCTCGGCCACGCCCCCGCGCACGTCGCCGGAAGTTCCTTCGGCGCGTCGATCGTCCTCGGCCTGGCGGCGCGGCGGCCGGAGCTGTTCCGCACCCTCACGGTCCACGAGCCGCCGCTGGTGGGGGTCGTGGCCGACGACCCGGAGGCCATGAAGGAGCTGCAGCAGACGTTCGTCTCCTTCGACAACGTCCTCGACCACCTCCGCAAGGGCGAGGACGAGCAGGGCGCGCACGCCTTCGTGGAGGAGGTGGCCCTGGGCCCCGGCATGTGGGACAAGCTCCCGCCCGCGATGCGCGAGACGTTCGTGCGCCACGGCCAGACGTGGCTGGACGAGCAGAACGACCCGACCTGGCCCGAACTGGACCTCGAAGGCCTCTCCGCCTGCACGGTCCCGGTCCAGCTGAGCCGCGGCACCGAGAGCCCCGCCTGGTTCACGACGGTCCTCGACCGCCTGGCCGCGGTCCTGCCGCACTCCCGGCGCCACACCTTCGAGGGCGCGGGGCACATCCCGCACATCACCCATCCGCAGGAGTACGCGACGGCCGTCAGGGACTTCATCCGTGGGGCGGCGGCGGGGGGATGAGCGTCGCCTGAGCGATGCGTCGGAAACTTTTGACGCGTCGGAAAACTCCGACGTATCGTGGAGGCATGCCGACCGACGTGTTCGGCGTGCTGGCCAACCCGGTACGCCGCAAACTGCTCGAAACGCTCCGTGAAGGGCCTCGCTCCACCGGCGAACTGGCCGGGATGTTCGAGCTCGGCAGGCCCGCGGTCTCCGAGCACCTGGCAGTGCTCCGTACCGCCGGCCTCGTGCGCGAGGAGCCCCGCGGGCGGCACCGCTTCTACCACCTGGAACCGGCCCGGCTGGCCGAGGTGGGCGAGTGGCTGCACCCGTTCGAGCACTACTGGAAGCAGCGTCTGGACGCGCTGGCCCACCTCCTGGACGAGGAAGACGAGACATGACCGAGAACAACACGATCACCTGCGAGAAGTTCCTGCCCCACCCGCCCGCCGCGGTGTGGAAGGCCCTGACCGACCCCGAGCTGCACGCCCGCTGGTGGGCCGCCGGCGACGTCAAGCCCCTCGTCGGACACCGCTTCACCCTCGACATGGGCCAGTTCGGGCAGCAGCCCTGCGAGGTGACCGCCGTCGACGACGAGCGGCTGCTCGCCTACCGCTTCGCCGAGGGCACCCTCGACACCACCATCACCTGGACGCTCCACCCGGAGGCCGAGGGCACCCGCCTCGTCCTCACCCACGCGGGCTTCGACCTCGACTCACCCCTGGGCAAGCAGGCATACGAGGGCATGGGCCACGGCTGGCCCCACGTACTGGACAGCCTGGCGACCACGCTCGCCTGAGGGCGGAAGGGGTGCGGGTCGTGAGGCCCTCGGCGTGATCCGGCTTCGAGGCTGCGGCCGCCCGGCCCGGGATCTCACTCCACCTGGCGTTTCGCTGTGGGGGGTTGAGGGCTGAGCGGCCGTCACTGACTCGGAACGGCGATGCCGGCTGCGCGCAGGTTCGCCTCGACCAGCATGTTCAACCGGGCGATGGACGGTGACTGGTCCTCCCGGTGGCGGTTGACCATTCCGTACCGGGAGGCCGCGTCGGACTGGTTCCGAAACTCGGTCGGCATCGCCAGCAGCGCGCGGTTGGTCAGCAGCTTGTCGGCCAGCGTGGTCGCCAACTCCTCGATCCGCGGGTCGTCCGGATCCCAGGTCCTCGCATCCCAACCGCGCTTGGTCAGCTCGACGGATTCGGGATCGTCCAGCGCATGTTCAAGCCGGGTCAGGAAGATGTCGAAGATCTCAGGGACCAGCGCACGGGCCAGCACCAGAGCCTCCCGTTGACCAGCCACGTAGTCGGTACTGAAGCCGAGTTCGGCCAGTCGGTCCAGGACCGCGCAGGCGCGGTCGGGCAGCAGGGCCCGGTCGCCGTGGTCGAGACGGTGCAGCCTGTCGCGGCGCGCGATCAGGTCTTCGATCCGTTCGTCGAGCCGGCGATGGACGTCGTCCAGGGTGGCGGCGAACGTTTCGGGATCGGCGTCGAGCAGGTCGCCGATCTCGGCCAGCGGCACGCCGGCCGCGGCCAGGGTCCGGACCTGGACCAGCCGGAACAGCTCGCCCGATCGGTAGCGGCGGTAGCCGGAACCGTCGCGTTCCGGCTCGGCGACCAGGCCGAGCCGGTGGTAGTGCCGCACGGTCTTGATCGTGACACCGACGAACGCCGCCGCCTGACCGATCGTGAGTCCGTCCGCCATCGGCTCGGCGCACCTCCAGGTCGTGGGCGGCTGCGGTCTCGCGAACCGCGTAGGCGACGGCCGGGAAGTCCGGACGATCACAGGGGCGAGGATACCGGGACGCCTGCGATCGGTGCCGGTCACCCGTTGATCGCGATACGGGGTTGACCTTGACCTTGGGTCAAGGGCACAGGCTCTTCACATGGCCGCTCGAAAGGGCCAGGCAGCCACTGGGGCCGCCGTGAAATGAGCGTTGTGAACAGGAGATTGGCCATGGGAACGAGCAACAGCGGTTTCTCCGAGGCAGGGCTGCGCCGCGTGCGCGAGGTGCTGGCACGGCACGTCGAGTCCAAGAAGATTCCCGGCCTTGTCGCGCTGGTCAGCCGCGGCGGCCAGACGCACGTCGAAGCGATCGGGACGATGCGTCATGACGGTGGCGCGCCGATGCGCCGGGACACGATCTTCCGGATGGCGTCCACGTCCAAGCCGGTCACGATGGCGGCGGCGATGATCCTGCTCGACGAGTGTCGGCTGCGGCTGGACGACCCGGTGGATCAGTGGCTCCCCGAACTCGCCGACCGGCAGGTGTTGAAGCGGCCCGACGGACCGCTGGACGAGACCGTGCCGGCGCAGCGACCGATCACCGTACGGGACCTGCTGACCTCCACGTTCGGACTCGGAGTGGACTTCGAGTCCATGGCTTCCCCGATCAGGGCCGCGACCTTCGAGCGTCTCGACTACAGCGTGGCATCCGGGCCGGCGCCCGAGCCGGACGAATGGATGCGCCGCCTCGGCGAGCTGCCGCTGCAGTACCAGCCCGGCGTTCGGTGGCAGTACGACCTCAGCAACGAGGTGGTCGGCGTGCTTGTCTCCAGGGTCACGGGGCAGTCGTTGGAGGCGTTCCTGCGCGAACGCATCCTCGATCCGCTGGGGATGAAGGACACCGCCTTCCACGTGCCCGCCGACAAGATCGACCGACTGCCGCCCCTGTACGGGCCCGACCCGCAGACCGGCGAGTTCGTGGTGTGGGACGAGGCGGCAGGGGGAAGGTCCAGCACGCCTCCCGCGTTCCAGGGCGCCGGCGGCGGGCTGGTCTCCACCGTCGACGACTACCACGCCTACTTCCAGATGCTGCTGAACGACGGTATGCACGGAAGGGAACGAATCCTGTCCCGGGCCGCCGTCGAGCTGATGACCACCAACCGTCTCTCGCCCGCGCAACGTGCGGCCCGGGAAGCCATGTTCAGCAGCGTCGCGCACTTTTCGTCCGGCCAGGGCTCGCACGGCGGCTGGGGATTCGGGATGGCGGTGCGCACGCATCGCGGCGACTACGCGCCCGTCGGCCAGTTCGGCTGGTTCGGTGGTAGCGGCACCACCGCCTACGCGGACAGGGCCAACCAGCTCACCGGAGTCCTGCTCACCCAGGTCGGACTGTCCACCCCGGATTCGCCGCGTGCCATGAACGACTTCTGGACCACGCTCTACCAGGCCATCGACTGACAACGGGCTCGTCCGTCACTGACGGGTCACCTCCGGGCGGCTTCCAGTCCTTCCCTGATGGTGGCGACCCTGGTGTGGACCTGGGCGGCAGGGAGGTGGGTGCGGGGGCGGGGGACGGGTTCGCCGCGGCAGGGGCCGCAGTCGCCGCCTTCGAGGGTGTCGGCGTATCCCGGGGCGCCGCAGGTGCCGCATTCGAGGATGCGGGGCGGGGCGGGGGTGCGCCGGACGGGGAGGGGCGGGAGTTTGTCGGTGAGGCGGCGGCGGACGAGGCCGGCGGGGTGGTGGACGGGCTGCGGGAGGCCGGAGGTGAGGGCCCGGAGGATGTGGTCCTCGGCGGCGTCCCGGTCGAACCACTCCTCGACCAGCGGGGCGAGGGCGTGGCACTCGGCATGCGACAGGGACAGCGCGGAGTTGGCGCGGCCCAGGGCGGCGAGGAGGACGTAGGCGCGTGAGCGGGTGTTCCGCTTCGACTCGCGGGGGACGTCGCCCTGCTGGAACGCCGCCCACCACGCGCTGTCACGTGGCGTTCGTGTGAACCACGTTCGAGTGATCCATTTTCCGTTCGGGCACTCGCGTCCGCGCCGCAGGTGTCCGGCCCGCTGGATGCGGTTGAGCGAGGTGCTCAGGGCGGTCTGTCCGTACGGCAGCTGCTTGGCCAGCGTCTTCACCGAGATGTCGCTGCCCTCGGGCAGTCGGTCGATGTACGCGGCGACGGCGGCCTCGCGGGCCGGGAGGTGGGCGAAGTCCTGCGGGCCCCGGGGAAGCTGGTGCGGCGCGGAACGCTTCCCGTATCCCGGGTTGGCCAGGGGGTGGGGGGCAGCACTAAAGTCGGTGTTAACCATGGTGATCGGTCCGATCTCTCGATCTCGGTGGTGAGACCCCCTCCAGGTGTTCCCGCACCTTGTGGGGGTCGCTTGTTTCCCAAGCTCGCCGGTCACGCTAGAGGCATATGACACTGCGTGGCAAGTCGGCCACCCTCCGTCAACTCGCGGGGTGGGTGGGTGGGTTGAATCCCAGGCCCGATCCCATTCCCTCAAACACCGCTCGAAGCTCGGCGCTTGAGCTTCGGGGCCGGCCGCGCCCCACGTCGGGCCTCGGCTACGCCGGGAACCTCCGGTCCACCCACCGCCACGCGAGTTCCAGCAGTGCCGCGCCCGCCGCTGCGATCGCCACCGCCGTCCACGGCATCGTCACGCCCACCAGTTTCAGGGCGAAGAACTCCTGGAGCCACGGGACAGCGAGGACCAGGAGGAAGGCGGCTCCCATCGAGGCGACCAGGGTGATGCGCCACCAGGTGTAGGGGCGGGCGATGATCGCGAGGACCCACATCGAGACCAGGAAGAGGGTGAGGGTGGCCGCGCTGGTCTCCGCGCCCAGGGCGTCCTCGCCCGTGTAGTAGTGGCGCGCCAGGAGGTACGTCGTGAAGGTGGCCGCCGCCGCGACGACGCCGCCGGGGATCGCGTACCGCATCACCCGCCGTACGAAGTTCGGCTTCGCGCGTTCCTTGTTGGGCGCGAGGGCGAGGAAGAACGCCGGGACGCCGATCGTGAGGGTGGACAGCAGGGTCAGGTGGCGGGGGAGGAAGGGGTACTCCACCTGGGAGCAGACCACCAGGACCGCCAGGAGGACCGAGTAGACCGTCTTCGTGAGGAAGAGGGTGGCCACCCGGGTGATGTTGCCGATGACCCGGCGGCCTTCCGCCACCACCGACGGGAGCGTCGCGAAGCTGTTGTTCAGCAGGACGATCTGCGCCACCGCCCGGGTCGCCTCCGAGCCCGAGCCCATCGAGACGCCGATGTCCGCGTCCTTGAGGGCCAGGACGTCGTTGACGCCGTCGCCGGTCATGGCGACCGTGTGGCCGTGGGACTGGAGCGCCGCCACCATGTCCCGCTTCTGCTGCGGGGTGACCCGGCCGAAGACGGCGTTCTCGTCGAGGACCTTCGCCATGTCCTCCCGCTCGGTGGGCAGGTGGCGGGCGTCCACCGTGTTCTCCGCGCCCGGCATGTTCAGCTTTCCGGCGACCGCTCCCACCGAGACCGCGTTGTCGCCCGAGATGACCTTCGTGGAGACCTTCTGGTCGGCGAAGTACGCGAGCGTGTCGGAGGCGTCCGGGCGCAGGCGCTGTTCCAGGACGACCAGGGCGGTGGGGTGGGTGTCCGCCGCCACCTCGGGGGAGTCGAGTTCCTGGCTCGTACGGGCGAGGAGGAGGACCCGCAGGCCCTGTTGGTTGAGGTGGTCGATCTCCGGGAGCGTCGGGTCCTTCGGTTTCAGGAGGACGTCCGGGGCTCCCAGGAGCCAGGTCGAGTTCTCCCCGTCCCCCTCGCTGAACGACGCCCCGCTGTACTTGCGGGCCGAGGAGAACGGGAGCGATTCGGTGCAGCGCCACTCCACCGTGTCCGGGTAGGCGTCGATGATGGCCTGGAGGGAGGCGTTCGGGCGCGGGTCCGATTCGCCCAGCGCGCCCAGGACTTTCCGTACGTACGTCTCGTCCGATCCGTTCAGCGCGCGCAGCTCCGTGACGTCCATGCCTCCCTCGGTGAGCGTGCCCGTCTTGTCCAGGCACACCACGTCCACCCGGGCCAGGCCCTCGATCGCCGGCAGCTCCTGTACGAGGCACTGCTTGCGGCCGAGGCGGATCACGCCGATCGCGAAGGCGACGGAGGTGAGGAGGACGAGGCCCTCGGGGATCATCGGGACGATGCCGCCGACCGTGCGGGCGACGGCGTCCTTGAAGTTGTTGTCCTTCACGACGAGCTGGCTGATGACGAGCCCGATCGCGGTCGGGACCATCATCCACGTCACGTACTTGAGGATCGTGGAGATGCCGGTACGCAGCTCGGAGTGGACCAGGGTGAAGCGGGAGGCCTCCTCGGCGAGCTGGGCGGCGTACGCCTCGCGGCCGACCTTGGTGGCGGTGAACGCGCCGCCGCCGGCGACCACGAACGAGCCGGACATCATGGGGTCGCCCGGTTTCTTCACCACCGGGTCCGCCTCGCCGGTGAGGAGCGACTCGTCGATCTCCAGGCTTTCGGCCTCCGCGACCTCGCCGTCCACGACGACCTTGTCGCCCGGGCCCAGCTCGATCAGGTCGCCCAGGACGATCTCCGAGGTGGACAGCCCGGCCGCCACTCCGTCGCGCCGGACGGTGGGTTTCGCCTCGCCGATGACCGCCAGACCGTCGAGGGTCTTCTTGGCGCGGAGCTCCTGGATGATGCCGATGCCGGTGTTGGCGATGATCACGAAGCCGAAGAGGCTGTCCTGGATCGGCGCGACGAAGAGCATGATCACCCACAGCACGCCGATGATCGCGTTGAAGCGGGTGAAGACGTTCGCGCGGACGATCTCCGTGGTCGAGCGGGAGCTCCGTACGGGTACGTCGTTGACCTCGCCGCGCGCGACGCGTTCGGCGACCTCGGCCGAGGTCAGTCCTCCGGGGCGGTGCACGACGGGCGGCCCGGTCGTCGCCGTCCCGGCTTCGGACCGGCTGCCGTCCGTGTCGATCTTCGCCCGCTGAGTCATGTTTTCGACGGTACGACCGGATTCGGTCGTTCACCTGCCGAGGAGGGCGAAGATCAGACCGGGGGAGGAGGGGAATCGTTCCCCGGTGTTACGCGGTCGTACCGGGGTGGGACTCGGGGGACTCGGGGGTCTGCCCCGTCGCCTGACCTGCCTGACCCGCCTGTGCCGCCGCGTGGCGCTTGATCGCCGCGTCCCGCTTCCGTACGTACCAGATGCCGATCAGGCCGAGCCCGGCCCCGGCCAGGCAGGTCCACACCCACCAGGTGAGGTCCCGGTCGTCGAACCAGCCGTAGAACGGGACCTGGACGAGGAAGAGGACGAACCAGAGGATCGTTCCGCCGGTGATCGTGGCGACGACCGGCCCTTCGAGGGGCTCGGGTGCCTCGTGCTTCGGTGTCCACTTCGCCATGGGGCTCAGTTTAGGCCGGTCATTTCTGTGTCTACGCGCGGAGATGGACTGGCGCTCGTTCATGTGTTCATACTGAAACGGTTTGCCTCTGGCGGGTTCCCTTCGTATGAACCGCCAAAAAAGGACTTCTGAACCTCCGAAGAGGAACCCCCATGAGCTCGACGGCCACCGCCAAGGCCACGTCCCCGTCGCCGGAAGACCAGATACCCGCGGGTCCCGTCTCCGGCCTCGACCGCTACTTCAAGATCTCCGAGCGCGGCTCGACCGTCGCCCGCGAGATCCGCGGCGGCTTCGCCACCTTCTTCGCGATGGCGTACATCATCGTGCTGAACCCGATCATCCTCGGCAGCGCCAAGGACATGTACGGGCACCAGCTCGACGGCGGTCAGCTCGTCACCGCCACCGTCCTCACGGCGGCGTTCTCGACGCTCCTCATGGGCGTCATCGGCAACGTCCCGATCGCCCTCGCCGCCGGCCTCGGCGTCAACACGGTCGTCGCCCTCCAGCTCGCGCCGAAGATGTCCTGGCCGGACGCCATGGGCATGGTCGTCCTCGCCGGCATCGTCGTCATGCTGCTCGTCGCCACCGGTCTCCGCGAGCGCGTCATGAACGCCGTCCCGGTCGGCCTCCGCAAGGGCATCGCGATCGGCATCGGCCTCTTCATCATGCTGATCGGCCTCGTCGACTCGGGCTTCGTCTCCCGCATCCCCGACGCCGCGCACACCACCGTCCCGCTCCAGCTCGGCGGCGACGGTCACCTCACCGGCTGGCCGGTCCTCGTCTTCATCCTGGGCACGCTGCTCACCCTCGCGCTGATCATCCGCAAGGTCTCCGGCGCGATCCTCATCTCGATCGTCGTCATGACGATCGTCGCCATGGTGATCAACGCGGTCGCGACCGTCCCCTCGTGGGGCCTCACCACCCCCGAGTGGCCCGGCAACCCCGTCGCCTCGCCCGACTTCGGCCTGGTCGGCCAGGTCAGCCTCTTCGGCGGCTTCGAGAAGGTCGGCTTCCTCACCGGCGTCCTCTTCGTCTTCACTGTGCTGCTGTCCTGCTTCTTCGACGCCATGGGCACGATCCTCGGCGTCGGCGACGAGGCCAAGCTGATCGACCGGGACGGCAACTTCCCCGGCATCAACAAGGTGCTCCTCGTCGACGGCCTCGCCGTCGCCTCCGGCGGCGCGACCTCCTCGTCGGCCACCACCTGCTTCGTGGAGTCCACGGCCGGCGTCGGCGAGGGTGCCCGCACCGGTCTCGCCTCGGTCGTGACCGGCGGTCTGTTCTCCGTGGCGCTGTTCCTCACGCCGCTCGCGACCATGGTGCCGTCGCAGGCCGCGACCCCCGCGCTGCTCGCGGTGGGCTTCCTGATCCTGGCCGGGTCGGTCAAGGACATCGACTGGAGCGACTTCACCATCGCGGTGCCGGCGTTCCTGGCCATGGTGATGATGCCGTTCACCTACTCGATCACGAACGGCATCGGCATCGGCTTCATCGCCTTCACCGTGCTGCGTCTCGCGGCCGGCCGGGGCCGTGAGGTCCCGGTGGCGATGTACATCGTGTCGGCGGTCTTCGTCTTCTACTACGCGATGCCGGCGCTGGGCCTGACCTGATCACCGGGCGCGTCGGACGCCCCGTAGAACTTCTCCGTCTCGTCGACCGCGGTCTTGAACCGCTCGTCGAAATCCTCGCGAATGAGCGTCCGGGCCACATAGTCCTGGACGCTCATTCCTCTTTTCGCGGCGTGACTCCTGAGCCGGTCGAGCAGCTCACCGTCGATGCGCAGGCTGAGCACTGTCGATCCCATGCCGTTCAGGGTCGGGGCAGCCGGGGCCTCTTTGCGTCACTTTCCGGATCCGACTCACTCATTTGGGTGATACATGGATGCCGAAGCGTGATCTGCCGTGTGCCGTGCTGCCACTTCGGGCCGGAGGTGTGGGTGTGATGCGTGTGACGTCCGACCGTTCCCGTTGGTAATTAGACAGAGTAATGAGTTAGGCTAACGAACATGCCAGATCTGTCCCACGGCACCGCCGACGACGCCGCGGCCGTGAACGCGCTCCGCTCCTCCGTCATGCGACTGGGCCGACGCCTCAAGCACCAGCGCGTCGACGAGTCGCTGAGCCCCACCGAGATGTCGGTGCTCGGCACCCTGTCGCTCTGCGGCTCCGCCACCCCCGGTGAGCTGGCGCGCAAGGAGCACGTCCAGCCGCCGTCGATGACCCGCATCGTCGCGCTGCTCGAAGCCAAGGGACTGGTCCGGCTTGAGCCGCACCCCGACGACCGCCGGCAGAAGGTGGTCAGCCAGACCGAGCAGGCCGAAGCCATGCTCGAAGAGTCCCGCCGCAAGCGGAACGCCTGGCTGGCCTCCCTCGCCGAAGGCCTGGACGAGGACGAATGGGCGAAGCTGCGCGCGGCCGCCCCGGTCCTGGAGAAGCTCGCCCACCTGTAACCGAGGCGCCAAGGAGGCGACGCACTTTGAGTACGGGACCCGGAGCAGACTCCGCACCCGTCCATCAACCCACCCTCGACACCCGCGGGCGGGGAGGAACCCTCTTCGGGGACACCTTCTCCTCGCTCCGCATCCGCAACTACCGGCTGTTCTTCACCGGAGCCATCGTCTCCAACACCGGTACCTGGATGGCGCGGATCACCCAGGACTGGCTGGTCCTGAGCCTCACCGGCTCGGCCGCCGCCGTCGGCATCACGACGGCCCTGCAGTTCCTGCCGATGCTGCTCTTCGGGCTGTACGGCGGTGTCATCGCCGACCGCTACCCGAAGCGGCGCCTGCTGCTCGTCAGCCAGGCGGCCCTCGGCCTGTGCGGGCTCGCGCTCGCCGCCCTCACCCTGTCCGGATCCATCCAGGTCTGGCACGTGTACCTGATCGCCTTCCTCCTCGGGATGGTGACCGTCGTCGACAACCCGGCCCGGCAGACCTTCGTCTCCGAGATGGTCGGCCGCAAGCAGCTCCGCAACGCCGTCTCCCTGAACTCCGCGAACTTCCAGTCCGCGCGGCTCATCGGACCCGCCGTCGCCGGTGTCCTCATCGCCGGGGTCGGCAGCGGCTGGGCCTTCCTCCTCAACGGGCTGTTCTTCCTCGGGCCCATCGCCGGCCTGCTCCTCATGCGGCCCGCCGAGTTCCACCCGGTGGAGCGCGTCCCGCGCGGCAAGGGGCAGCTGCGGGAAGGACTGCGGTACGTGGCGGGGCGGCCGGACCTGATCTGGCCGATCGTGCTGGTCGGCTTCGTCGGGACCTTCGGGTTCAACTTCCCGATCTGGCTCACCGCTTTCTCCGGCGACGTCTTCCACGTCGGCGCCGGTTCGTACGGCCTCCTCAACACCCTCATGGCCGCCGGCTCCCTCGTGGGCGCCCTCGCCGCCGCCCGCCGCGGTTCCACGCGGCTGCGGATGCTGGTGATCGCGGCGGCCGTCTTCGGCGTCCTGGAGATCGCCGCGGCCCTGTCGCCGGCCTTCTGGGTGTTCGCGCTGCTGCTCGTGCCGATCGGCATGATCGGCCTCACGGTGAACATCACCGCGAACTCGGCCGTCCAGATGGCCACCGACCCCGCCATGCGGGGCCGGGTCATGAGCCTCTACATGATGGTCTTCGCCGGCGGTACGCCGATCGGGGCCCCGCTGCTCGGCTGGGTCACCGACACGTACGGCGCGCGCGTCGGCTTCGCCACGGGCGGCGTCATCTCGCTCGCGGCGGCGGTCGTGGTGGGCCTGGTGCTCGCCCGGGTCGGCGGCCTCAAGGTCGCGATGGGCTGGCACCACGGGCACCCGCAGGTCCGGTTCGTCGCCCGGGAGCGGCTGGCGACGGCCGCCTGACGGTAGGTACGGGGTACGGGGCCGCGGTCGGCGCCCCGTACCCCGTCGTCCGTCAGAACCGCCGTTCCAGCACCTGGCCCGGCCAGTCGCCCACCTGGAACGGTTCCGTGCGGGTGAAGCCCTGGCCCTCGTAGTACGCGATCAGACGGCCCTCGCTGCCCGCGAAGCAGTCCACGCGCAGCAGCGACACGCCCTGGCGGCGGGTCTCCGCCTCCGCGTGGGCCAGGAGCGCCGCCCCCACCCCGTGGCCGTGGAAGCGGGCGTCCGTCGCCAGGAGGCGGACGTACACCTCGGGCTCGTCCGCCGGCGCGATGTACTGGCCGGGGTGCGGGGTCAGCGTCATCGTGCCCGCCGGCACGCCGTCGATCTCCACGATCCACGGATCACCCTCGGACATCGTCCGCTCGACCTGCTCCACCGCCTTCGCCCGCCCGGAGAACGACTCCGTGCCCCACTGGGCGGTGATCCCCTTGCCGTTGAGCCACACCACGGCGCTGTCGAGTATCGCGAGTATCGCGGGGAGGTCCTCCGCCCCGCCCTTCCTGATCTTCATGCCGGAGACGTTAGTCGGTGCCAGACTTCTGTCATGAGGCTCTTCGCCGCCGTCGTGCCCCCGCCGGAGCGGCTCGACGAGCTCGGACACGTGGTCGGCCGGCTCCGCCGGCTGCCCGGGGCGGACCGGCTCCGCTGGACCTCGCGGCCCGGCTGGCACCTCACCCTCGCCTTCATGGGAGAGGTCGAGGAGGAGCTGCTGCCCGAGCTGCGGGTGCGGCTCGAACGGGCCGCGCACCGGACGCCGCCGTTCTCGCTGCGGCTGCACGGCGGCGGGCACTTCGGACGGCGGGCGCTGTGGGTCGGGGTCGCCGGGGATCTGGACCTGCTGCGGCTCCTCGCCGAGCGGTCCGACGCCGCCGCGCGCCGGGCCGGGGTCGCGATGGACGAGCACCGCCGCTACCAGGCGCACCTGACCGTCGGCCGGGCGCGGGGGGACGGGGTGGCGCTGGGTCCGTTCGTGGACGAGCTCGGCGGGTTCGAGGGCGCGCGGTGGCAGGTCGGCGAGCTGGCGCTCGTACGGTCGAACCTGCCGGGTGGCGGGGTGCCGGGCGCGCAGCCCCGGTACGAGACGGTCGGGGCCTGGCCCCTTGAGGGGCGCGAGGGGCACTCGGGTTAACCTCGTCGGGTGGACCCGAAGACCCGTAACCGGATCATGGCCGGCGTGCTCGTACTGATGTTCGCGATCATCGCGGTGGCCTCGTTGGCCGGCCAGTAGTACCCGCAACCCATCTCGTGGGAAGTCCCTTGCTTCGAGTGCGCTCGAAGCAGTTGGCTTGACGCCCATGGAGTACACGCAGCTCGGACGCACCGGACTCAAGGTCAGCCGACTCGTCCTCGGGACGATGAACTTCGGACCGCAGACGGACGAGGCCACCAGTCACGCCATCATGGACACCGCCCTCGACGCGGGGCTCAACTTCTTCGACACCGCCAATGTGTACGGGTGGGCGGAGAACAAGGGGCGTACGGAGTCGATCATCGGCTCCTGGTTCGCCCAGGGCGACGGACGCCGCGACCGCACGGTCCTCGCCACCAAGGTGTACGGGAACATGGGCGCCGACGGCGAGGCCTGGCCCAACCACGACAAGCTCTCGGCGCTCAACATCCGCCGCGCCGTGGAGGCCAGCCTGAAGCGGCTCGGCACCGACTACATCGACGTCTACCAGTTCCACCACATCGACCGGTCGACGCCCTTCGAGGAGATCTGGCAGGCCGTCGACGTCCTCGTCCAGCAGGGCAAGGTGCTCTACGCGGGCTCCTCGAACTTCCCCGGCTACAAGATCGCCCAGGCCAACGAGACCGCCGCCCGGCGCGGCTCGGTCGGGCTCGTCAGCGAGCAGTGCCTCTACAACCTCTTCGAGCGGCGCGCCGAGATGGAGGTGATCCCGGCCGCCCAGGAGTACGGCCTCGGCGTCATCCCCTGGTCGCCGCTGCACGGCGGCCTGCTCGGCGGCGTCCTGAAGAAGGAGACCGAGGGCAAGCGGCGCACCGAGGGCCGCGCGGCGGCCACGCTCGCCGACCCGGCGGTGCGGGCGCAGCTCCAGGCGTACGAGGACCTGCTCGACAAGCACGGCCTCCAGCCGGGCGAGACGGCCCTCGCCTGGCTGCTCACCCGCCCCGGCGTCACGGGCCCGATCGTCGGCCCCCGCACCCCGGACCAGCTGGCGGGCGCGCTGCGTGCCCTTGAGCTGGAGCTGACCGAGGAGGTGCTGGCCGGCCTCGACGAGATCTTCCCGGGCCCGGGCCCTTCTCCGGAGGCCTTCGCCTGGTGACGTGACCTCTTCCTAAGGGGTTCCCAGCCAGCTCGTGGCGTCCAGGCGGAACGCCGTCTCCGCGGGGACGACGTTCCGCAGGGCCGCTTCCATGTCGCGGACGCGGTCCGCGCCGAGGGTGGCGGCCCATTCCGCCCGCAGGTCGTCGAAGATCGTGGCGGAGCGGGCGAGGGCGTCGTAGCCGCGCGGGGTGAGGCGGACGAGTTTGCGGCGCGCGTCGGCGGGGTCGTCGGCGCGCTCGGCGTAGCCGACGGCGAGCAGGCGGTCGACGGTCTTGCCGGCGGCCTGCTTGGAGACGCCGAGGCGGCGGCCGATGTCGCTGGCGGTGGCGCCGTGGACGCCGATGGCCTGCATGGCGAAGCCGTGGGCCGGGCGCATGTCGGGGTGGCCCTCCTCGGCGAGGCGGGCGTGGAGCCGGTCGATGAGGGTGCGGAAGCCGCCGAAGAGGAGCAGGGGCAGCTCGTATCCGGGGGTGTCCCGTACGGGTACCCCCTTGCCCTTATCGACAACCTGGTTTACGTTTTCTCCAGCGACATGGTCAACCATGTTGTCCATTCTAGTTCTGGGGGATCCGAGTTGTCTGTGACCATCGACATGTCCGCCCGTATCGCCGCCGCCGCCTCCCTCCTCAAGGAACTCTCCCCGGAGACCCTCGACGGCTTCCTCAAGCTCAGCGCGATCTTCGAGTCCACCACCCTCGACCCGCACTCCCGCGAGACCGTCGTCCTGACCGTCGCCGAACGCAACCAGTGCCACCTCTGCGTCGACATGCACGAGGCGAAGATGGCCGCCCTCGGCCCGGCCCCCGACGCCGAACGCCTCGCCGCCGTAAGGACGTTCACCCTCCGCGTCCTCGCCACCTCCGGCGCCGTCAGCGATGCGGACCTCGCCGACTTCGAGAAGGCCGGCTACACCCGCCGCAACGCCCTGGAGGTCTGCCTCGGCATCGGCACGTACACGGTGTCGACCTTCGCGAACCGCCTCACGCGGGCTTCCTGACCCCGTACCGCCCGCCCAGGCCCCACGCCTGGTGCATCGCGTCGGCGAACGCGGCGGCCAGCTTCCGCTCCCCGCTCGGGCCGGGGTGCGTGCCGTCGTACGTGTCCACCCGCAAGTCGTACGACTCCGGAACCGTTGCCAGGAGCAGCGGCGAGGCCGCCGTGTCCAGGTCGGCGACCGCCTTCGCGAGCAGCTCGTTGAAACGGGCGCACTCGGCCGCGAAAGCGGCGTCGTACCCGGCGCGGACGTTCGGAATGACCGGCAGGAGCACCGCCCGGACGCGCGGGTTCGCACCCCGGGCCGCCGCCACGAACGCCCGGACGTTCTCCTCCGTCTGATCGCTGTTCGTGTAGAAACCCAGGTCGATCAGACCCAGGGAGATCAACAGCACGTCCGCCCCCGTGGACGCGACCGTCTCACCGATCACCGGCGCCATGTGCAGCCAGCCCTCGCCCCACCCGGCCAGATGACGCCGGGCGGCGGCGGGGAACGCCGGATCCGGGTACGCCTCCGAGGCAGGGGCGTCGACGGCGGGGTCGTACAGACCGGAGCGCGGGCCGACGATCTCGTACCCACCGGGGAGCGTCGCCTCCAGGTGCTCCCACATGCGGTAACGCCAGGTCCAGTCGCCGGCGCGTCCGATGGTCATGCTGTCGCCGACGAACAGAAAACGCATGGCCACATCATCGCGGACCGTGTCCCGGAGCGGCGACGTGATCCGGGACACGGACCCCTCTCACGCCCCTCTCAGGCCCCTTTCACGCCCCCAGGAAGGCGTCGACCGCCGCCACGAGCCCCGCCGCGTCGTCGTCCCACGGGAAGTGCCCCGCCCCCGCCAGGACCGCGAGCTCCGCCTTCGGGAACAGCTCCGCGTACGCGGTGGCCGTCGGCACCGGGGTGTTCACGTCGTACTCCCCGGCGACGACCAGCACCGGACGGTCGAACTCCGCGAACACCGCGCGCGTGGCCGCCGGTTCGAAGACGCCCTCGCTCCCGTAGACCGCGGCGGCCTCATTGTTCCGCTGCCGACCGCTGTCGGCGTGCCGCCGCCGCGCCGCCTCGTCCCAGGTCCCGTGGAAGAACGGCGACACCGCCGTGACGTCCTCGGCCGAACCGCTGTTCGTCGCCAGCCTCTCCAGAGCCGCGAACGCCGGGCCGAACCACGGCTCCTCGCTCCGCAGCCGCGCCGCCGACTTCCGCACCTCCCCCGACGTCTCGAGCCCGACCGCCGCCGTGCCCGGCGTCAGCAGGACCAGCCGCGCCACCCGCTCCGGATACCGGGTCACGTACAGCGCGGCCAGGTTCGCGCCCGCCGAGTGCCCGAGCAGATCGACCGTGTCGAGCCCGAGGTGCACCCGCAGCGCCTCCACGTCCTCGACGAGCCGGTCGCAGCGGTACGAGTCCGGGTCCTCGGGCGCCTCCGACGCGCCCGTGCCCCGCAGGTCCAGACGGATCACCGTCCGGCGGGCGTCGAGCCCGCCCAGGTCCCCGAGATAGACGGAGTCCTGCAGGGGGCCGCCGGGCAGGCAGATGAGCGGATCGCCGGAACCGGACGCGTGGTACGCGAGGAGGGTGCCGTCGGAAGCGGGGAAAGTAGGCATGGGCGCGACCATGACAGCGGTTCCACCGCTGGGCAAGCGGGTTTCCGCGCCGTCGTGGCAGGCTCACCTGTGCCCTTGGGGATCTGCGGTGATGGGCTGATCGTCTGTCTGTTGCCGTGTGCCGTGGTGCAGGTATCGGTGTCGTTCGTGGATCCGTGAGCCGAACGCGTGACCTTCCCGCACCGGTGTCGTTGATCGGATGACAGCACCAGGGGTGAGGGGAGGGGTGGTGAGCCGGAAGCTGCCGCTGGGTGCGGGTGAGACGGTCCGTACCGCCTGTGCCCGCGCGCTGGCCCGGTCGGGCGTGGAGGAGAACACCGGTGCTGTCCTCACCGCCACCGTCTTGGTGGAACGGGTGGGCTGGTGTGCCGATCTGGTGGCGGGCATGACGGGCGCTCTGCTGGCCGGGCACTGGAACACCGCAGACGTGGACACGCTGACCTCCGGCATGGACGCGGGGGGTCGGAAGCTGCCGTCGAACGCGTGGATGGCGTTGCGTCGCCTGGGCTGGGCCGTCGCCCCGCCGGACGGCGTGAGGGTGAACGACCGGATCGTACGCATGGCCCAGGAACAGGCCGGGCGCACCTTGCGGTCGGTGAAGTGGCGCGCCGGTCTGGTGGCCGGTGTGCTGGCCGCGTGGCCGAAGGACCCGAGAAAGCGCACGGATGAGGAGTGGGAGCAGGTGCGGGCCGCGATACCGGGCGGTGAGCACGTGCCGTCCGGAGTGATCCGTTCCCGCACCCGCCAGATCGTTTCCTTCGCGTGTAAGTACGGGCGTCTTCCGGTGGATGTGTTCGCGCTGGAGCCCGAGCCGCGTACGGCGCGGATGCTGCTGCTCGCCGCGTGCGACGGGCAGCAGGCCACCATCGAACGATCCGACGACGGGCAGCGGGCATTGCTGCGCTTGCAGCTCCCCACCCGGCCCGACCCGCGCACCTACGCCGACTGGACCTGGGTCGCCTGCCCCATCGCGCTGCCGCCCACGGTCCCGGCGGACGCGTTACTCCACCTACCACCCTGCGCATCGCGGGCGGGAAGGTACGCGCCGACCTCGCTTACACCCACCCCGTCCCCAAGTCCCGGCGCGCCGGGCACGCCGTGGCGCTCGGGGTGGACTGGGGCCTGAACACCCTTCTCAGCGCGGGCACGGCCCGGTTGCACGACGACGGGCGGATCACCGCCCTCGGGGCGGGCGCCCAGTTCCGGGCTGCCGGTGTGCTGGCCAAGCAATACCGGCTGCGCCGAATCAGCGAGCACCTGCACGCCAAGAGCGACCACTACACCCGGCTCGCCGACCCGACCCTGGACGGCAGGGCGGCGACCCTGGCGGAGGAGATCCGGCGCGTCTCCGAGCGCCGTTCGAACCTCAACGACGCGCTGGCGTGGTCTGCCGCCCGCTGGGCCGTCGATCAGGCCGTGGCGGCCGGGGCCACCGTGATCTACCTGGAAGACCTGCGGTCGCTGGAAGCCGGTGGTATGGGCCGTACCCACAACACCCGCCTCTCCCAGACCGTGCGCGGGCAGATCGCCGATCGCATGCGCCACCTCGCCGCCGAGGCCGGCATCGCCGTCGTGACCGTGCCGCCGCGTCACACTTCCAAGCGCTGTCCCTGCTGCCTCACCCCGCTCCGCCACCGCAAGGCCCCCGACCGGCCCACCGTGCCGGGGTGGAAGTGGGCCATCTGCCCCAACCACGAGTGCGGGTGGCAGGGCGACCGGGATCAGGGCGCCTGGCGGCGTATCGCGGCACGTGGCCTCGCCCACCAGACCAAGACCGTCGTGAACCGCGCCGGCGGCACCATGCTGATCCACACCGTGATGGACACGCTGGAGGCCAAGGCCGTCATCACGACCAGCCCGAAGACCAGCCGGTCGGACCGGTCCAAGACCGGCCCCACCCGGCCACGCACCAACCGCTTCACGCCCAGGCGACGTGAGGTTCCCTCCCCGGCACGGCCCTCAGGGCGTGCTGGCCGGCGTCCGGAGGGACACGCACCGACGGACCGGCCCCGGCTGCCCCGCGCAGCCCACCGGCACCAGAGCGTGACCACGATCAGCACACCCACCAACCGGCACAAGCCGCGAGGGGCAGCACGGGGCGCGGGATTCCACCTCCATGCCCACGCCTCCCCGCCCAGGTGGGCAGAACCCACACCGGACCCCACGGTCCGCACAGGTTCGCCTGGCTGATCAGAGACACTTGATCCATGCGATCTGCTCTCTGCGCCCTCGGCGCGGCCGCTGCCCTGGCGCTGCTCCCGGCCGGCCATGCCCGTGCCGAAGGGCAGGAACCCGACCGGGACTTCACCATCGAGGACTCCCGGATCACCGAGTCCAGCGGCCTCGCCGCGAGCCGGGCCCACCCCGGGATCTACTGGACGCACAACGACCAGGACGCGCCCCTGATCTACGGCATCGACTCCCGTACGGGAAAGACCGTCGCCACCCTGACCATGGCCGGCGTCGGCACCCCCCGCGACATGGAGGCGATCGCCGTCGGCCCGGACGGCGACATCTACGTCGGCGACATCGGCGACAACCTCGACGGCTCCTGGGACCACGTCTGGATCTACCGCTTCCCCGAACCGAAGCAGCTGAAGGACCAGACCGTCCGGGCGAAGCAGTACGTCGTGAAGTACGCCGACGGGGCCCGCAACGCCGAGGCCCTGATGGTCCATCCGAAGACCGGCCGGGTGTACATCGCCAGCAAGAACGAGGACGGCGGCGGCCTGTACGCCGGCCCCGAGCACCTCTCCGCCTCCGGCACGAACGTCTTCCGGCGCGTCGGGGACGTCCCCTGGGTGACGGACGGCGCCTTCTCCCCGGACGGCGACCGGCTCGTCCTGCGCGGCTACTTCAGCGCCAAGGAGTACGCCTGGAAGGACGGCCGCCTCACCGACGACGGCACGGCGGTCGGCGCCCCCTTCCAGGGCCAGGCGGAATCGGTGACGTACACGACCGACGGCTCGGCCTTCATGTTCGGCTCGGAGGGGAAGAACAGCCGGGTGGTGCGGGTCGACCGCGCCTCCGGGAGCCCTTCACAGAAGCCGACGGAGACGCCGGGCAGGGCGCCGAAGTCCCCGGCGACACCCGCCGCCGAAGACGAGAAGGGCAACGTCACCACCGGCTTCCTCGTTCTCGCCGGAGCCACCGTCCTCGTCGTCGGCATCAAGCGGCTGCTCCGCAAGGGATAGCCGAAGGCCTGGCCTCTCCGGAAGGGACAGCCGGAGGGCCCGGCATCGGACATGTCCGACGCCGGGCCCTCCGTACGACCGCAGAGGTCAGAGCTTCTCGATGACGTAGTCGATGCAGGCCGTCAGGGCCCGCACGTCCGCCGGGTCGATCGCCGGGAACATCGCGATGCGCAGCTGGTTGCGGCCCAGCTTGCGGTACGGCTCGGTGTCCACGATCCCGTTGGCGCGCAGCACCTTCGCGACCGCCGCCGCGTCGACCTCGTCCGCGAAGTCGATCGTGCCGATGACCTGCGAGCGCTTCGCCGGGTCGGTGACGAACGGGGTCGCGTACTTCGACTCCTCGGCCCAGCCGTACAGCGCCTGCGAGGACTCCTTCGTCCGGGCCACGGCCCAGTCCAGACCGCCCTGGCCGTTGATCCACTTCAGCTGCTCGTTGAGCAGGAAGAGGGTCGACAGCGCCGGGGTGTTGTACGTCTGGTTCTTGAGGGAGTTGTCGATCGCCGTCGGCAGGGAGAAGAACTCCGGGATGTGACGGCCGGACGCGTGGATCTTCTGCGCCCGCTCCAGCGCGGCCGGGGAGAAGGCCGCGAGCCACAGACCGCCCTCGGCGGCGAAGGACTTCTGCGGGGCGAAGTAGTAGACGTCCGTCTCGGTGATGTCGACCGGCAGACCGCCCGCACCGGAGGTCGCGTCGACCAGGACGAGCGCACCCTCGTCGGCGCCCGCGACCCGCTTCAGCGGGGCGGCGACACCGGTGGAGGTCTCGTTGTGCGTGTACGCGTAGACGTCGACGCCCGCCTCGGCCACCGGCTCCGGGTGCGTGCCCGGGTCGGAGGAGATCACGGTCGGCTCGGCAAGCCAGGGAGCCAGCTTGGCGGCCTTCGCGAACTTGGAGGAGAACTCGCCGAAGGTGAGGTGCTGCGACTTGTTCTCGATCAGACCGTGGGTCGCGACGTCCCAGAAGGCGGTGGAGCCGCCGTTGCCCAGGATCACCTCGTAGCCCTCGGGCAGCGAGAAGAGGTCGGAGATGCCGGCACGTACCTCGCCGACCAGGTTCTTGACCGGAGCCTGGCGGTGGGACGTGCCGAGGAGGGAGGTGCCGGTGGCGGCCAGGGCGTCCAGCGCCTCCGTACGCACCTTGGAGGGGCCCGCGCCGAAACGGCCGTCGGCGGGCTTGATGTCAGCGGGAATCTGGATCTCAGCCACGAGGCGGAGAGTATCGGGTCGGGGCGGGGCCGGTCGCCGGATGTCCGCCCGATGAGACGAGGACTGAGACATCCTGGGCTTGTGGAAACACACGAGGAACACCCGTCCGCCCTGGCCTCCGACCTGCGCGCCGCAGTGCGCGGAGACGTCGACTTCTCCGTCACCGCGAGGGCCCTGACGACGATGGACGCCTCCAACTACCGCCGCGTTCCGGCCGGTACGGTCGCACCGCGCGACGCCGCCGACGTCGCCGCCGTCCTGGAGGTGTGCCGGGCGCACGACACCACCCCGGTCGTCGCCCGGGGCGCCGGGACCTCGATCGGAGGCCAGGCGACGGGCACCGGCGTCGTGCTCGACCTCACACGGCACATGGGCGGCATCGTCTCGATCGACCCTTCCGAACGCACGGCCGTCGTCCAGCCCGGGCTCGTCCTCGACCGGCTGCGGGCCGCGGCCCGCCCGTACGGCCTGACCTTCGGCCCCGACCCCTCCACGCACAGCCGCTGCACCCTCGGCGGCATGATCGGCAACAACGCGTGCGGGGCGCACTCGGTCGCCTGGGGGACCACGGCGGACAACGTGCGCTCGCTGGAAGTGGTGACGTACCGGGGCGAGAGATTGACGCCGGGGCGAGGCGGCCAGGGCGCGCCCACGGGTCTGCTCGATCTCGTCGACCGCAACCTCGCCCTCCTCCGCACCGGCTACCCGCCCGGCCTGCCGCGCCGCATCTCCGGCTACGCCCTCGACGCGCTGCTCCCCGAGCGGGGCGTGGACGTGGCCCGCTCCTTCTGCGGCAGCGAGGGCACGCTCGGCGTGGTGACGGAGGCGACGGTGTCGCTCGTCCCGCTGCCCGCCGAGCCGGTCCTCGTGGTCCTGGGGTACGCGGACGAGACCGCGGCGGCGGACGCGGCGGCGGGGATTCTCCCGTACGGGCCGCGGACGGTGGAGGGCATGGCGGCCGATCTCGTACGGGGGGCCTCGGGGCTGCCGAAGGGCGGGGCGTGGCTGTTCTGCGAGGTGGACGGGGAGGAGGCGGCCCGGACGCTGGTCCGGGCGGCGGACGCGCTGGACGCGGTCGTGGTGCGGGAGGCGGCCGGGCAGCGGGCACTGTGGCGGATCCGTGAGGACGCGGCCGGGACGGCGACCCGGATGCCGGGGGGCGGGGACGCCTGGCCCGGATGGGAGGACTGCGCGGTGCCGCCGGCGAGGCTGGGCGCGTACCTGCGGGAATTCCGGTCCCTGCTGGCGGAATTCGGCCTCAGGGGAGTCCCGTACGGGCACTTCGGGGACGGCTGCGTGCACGTCCGCATCGACTTCGACCTGTGGACGGGCAAGGGCGTACGGGACTTCCGCCGCTTCTCGGAGGCGGTCGCCGACCTCGTGGTCGCCCACGGCGGCTCGCTCTCCGGGGAGCACGGCGACGGCCAGGCGCGGGCCGAGCTGCTGCCGAGGATGTACGGGGAGGAGCTGGTCGGCCTCTTCGGAGCGGTCAAGGACGTGTGGGACCCGGACGGGGGCCTGAACCCGGGGATGCTGGTGCGGCCGCGGCGACTGGACGAGGGACTGCGCTTCGAGGGCCTGCCGGTGGTGGGGGTCGGGAGGGCCGCCGCGAGGTGCGTGGGCGTGGCGAAGTGCCGGGTGGACGGGCCGAGCACGGGCCCGGGCGTGATGTGCCCCTCGTACCGGGCGACCGGGGAGGAGAAGCACTCCACGCGGGGCCGGGCGCGGCTGCTGCACGAGATGGCGCTGGGCGAGGTCATCACGGACGGCTGGCGCTCGGAGGAGGTGAAGGACGCCCTCGACCTGTGCCTGTCGTGCAAGGGCTGCCGCAGCGACTGCCCGGTGGGCGTCGACATGGCGGCGTACAAGGCGGAGTTCCTGGACCGGCACTACGCGCGACGGCCGTTCGCGCGCCCGCGCTCGCACTGGACGATGGGCCGGCTCCCGGGCTGGCTGGCCCACTTCGGGCGGGGCCTGAACGCGGCACTGCGGCTGCCGTTCGCGGCACGGCTCGCGGGGGTGACACCGGAGCGGACGATGCCGAGGGTGGCGGAGCGGTCCTTCGTGTACTGGTTCGGCGAACGCGCCTCGAACCGCGCGCCGTCGCTCACCCTGTGGCCGGACACCTTCACGAACCACCTGGCCCCAGAGGTGGGCGAGGCGGCCGTCCGGGTCCTGGAGGACGCGGGCCTCGGGGTGGAACTGCCACCGGGACGGGTCTGCTGCGGGCTCACGTACGTGTCGACGGGGCAGCTGGGGGCGGCGCGGAGGGTGATGCGGAGGGCGTTGGACGTGATGGGGGAGGGGGGTGGCGGGGGTGGTAGGCCTGGTGGGGCTGATGGCGTTGGTGGGGCCGGTGGGGCCAGTGGGGCCGGTGGGCCTGTCCGCCCGGTGGTTGTCCTGGAGCCCTCCTGCGCGGCCACCCTCCGCACCGACCTGCCCGAACTGCTGCCGGACGACCCGCGCGCCGCGCGCCTCGCGGCCTCCGTCCGCACCTTCGCGGAGGCCCTGGAGGAACTCGCCCCCGACTGGACCCCGCCCCGCCTCGACCGCCCGGTCACCGGCCAGACCCACTGCCACCAGCACGCGGTCCTGGGCGACGCGGCGGACCGCCGGCTGAGGGAGAGGGCGGGCCTCACGGGCGACCTGGCGGGCGGCTGCTGCGGCCTGGCGGGCAACTTCGGCTTCGAACCCGGCCATTACGAGGTCTCGGTGACCTGCGCGGAGGACCAGCTCCTGCCGGCCCTGCGGGAGGCGGGGGACGCGACGGTCCTGGCGGACGGCTTCTCGTGCAGGACGCAGATCGCGGACCTGACGAACGCGCGGGCCCGGCACCTGGCGGAGCTTCTGGCGGAGGGCCTGGAGGAGGAGCTGGGGCTGTAGGAGGGATGGGGGCTGCGGGACGGCGAGGACCTTCTCCTCGGACTCCCGCGGCCACGGCCGCGGCCCGTGACATCCCGGTGTCTTGACGCTGACCTGCTGAAACGTTGAAGATGCACGCACTGTTGGGCGCGCCCCCGCCGAGTGCGGGCCAGAGCGGAGCCGACTCCACTTCTGTTCCGGGGGGAACGACTCTTGAGCAAGCGCATGCGCCGCGCGGCGGCGATGACCGGGGTGGCGGGCGTGCTCGCCGTGACGGCCCTTGCGAACGCCGGAACGGCCACGGCCGAGGACGACGTGCTGCGGCTGTCCGCGCACGACCAGATCGCCGCCCCCGGGACCGGGCCCCGCCTCGCGCCGACGGTGGAGTCCGGTAGCGCCGACGGCAAGACCGTGATCGCCTTCTCCACCAAGCCGCTGACCGGACCTGCCGGAGAAGGGGCGGGCGTCCCGCAGGGATTCACCGCGTACGCCAACGACTGCACCGAGGTCGCCGGCCTCGTCGCCGTCTACGTCTGCGGCCCCTCCGGCCTGCGCCCCGGCTTCACCGTCCCCGCGGACGCCGCCGACATGACCACCGTCTACTGGGGCTTCGCCTACGTGCCCAAGGGCGGCGACCTGGCCGCCGGCATCGAGACCGCACGCATGGCGGCCGCCACACCGGCCGACGCCACCCACGGCAGCGCGAAGGTCGTCGTCAACACCGCCGCACACGCCGCCCTGAACACCGTCGCCTTCGACCTGCCCGACATCCCCTCCGGAGGAACGGTCCGGCAGCAGCTCCGGGTTCACGCCAACGAGGCCGGAGAGCTGAGCCTCAGGTTCCGGCCGGCCGACGGATACCTCTGGCGGCAGTCGGGCGACATCAGCATCGGCGGGCTCACCACCGGTCCCGGAGCGACCTGCACCCAGCCCTCCACCACGCTCATGACCACCCCGGTGAACCTCGACTGCCACCTGGAGCCCGGCGACCACGCCATCGGCTACGAGCTCACCACGTCCCCGAGCTCGTCCGCCGTGAAGCTCGTGGCCCTCACCGGATTCGACATCTACGACTTCGGCACCCAGTACACCGACGTCCGCCAGATGAGCACCCCGTTCACGGCTCTGGGCAAGCCCGTCCTTCCCCGTTACGACCTCCTCGCTCGCGACACCACCGGCAAGCTGTGGAAGTACGACGGCACCGGCACGGCCGCCACACCGCTGGGCACTCGCTCTGAGGTCAGCACCGGCTGGCAGGCGTACAACACCCTCACGTCGCTCTCCCCGTACAAGGAGGGCCCCTACTACTGGGCCGGCGTGAAGCCGTCCGCCGTCACGCGTGGCCTCGGCGATCTCGTCGCCCGGGACGGGGCCGGCACCCTCTGGTACTACGATCGCCAGCTCGGCTCCGAAGGGCCGTACGCGCCCCGCGTCAACGCCGGCACCGGCTGGAACGTCTACGACCGGATCGACGGCGCCGGGGATCTCGACCGGGACGGGTACATGGACCTGCTGGCCCGGGACAAGGCCGGGGTGCTGTGGCTCTACAAGGGCACCGGCAGTTTCACCGGGGCGCGGTTCAAGGCGCGGGTGAACGTCGGCGCCGGCTGGGGTGCGTACGACCGGCTCGCCGGTGGCGCCGACGTCACCGGTGACGGGCGGGCCGACCTGCTGGCCAGGGACAAGGCCGGCGTCCTGTGGCTGTACCGGGGCACGGGCAGCGGTACGACTCCGTACGCCACGCGCACGAGGGTCGGCAGCGGCTGGGGCGCGTACGACCAGCTCGTCGTCGCGGGAGACCTCACCGACGACGGCAAGGCGGACACCGTGGCCCGGGACCGGGCCGGGGTCCTGTGGCTCTACCGGGGCACCGGCGGCGCGGGCGCGCCGTTCGCCGGCCGGACCAGGATCGGCAGCGGCTGGAACGCGTACGACCGGGTCTTCTGACCGGACCCGATCACCCGGCTTCGAGGGCTTCTGGTGCGGCCGCCCTCTTTCCGAGTGTGGCGGCCTCCACCACCGCGTCAAGGGCAAGTCGGCTTCGCCGATGGGCTGCGCCCACCCTTGACCCGGCGGCGGAGGCCGCCTTTTCACACTCGGAGGGCGGCCGGGGGTGCGGGTCCGCGCGGAGGCCCGGGCAGTGTCCGGGGCCGGAGGGCGACCAGCGGCCCGGGGGGTGGGGGCTGGGTTCGTGGCGGGGGTGGGTGGGGCCGTTGCGGTCGGCTCGGGGTGCGCGGCAGTTGTATGGGGTGGCCCGGGTCGGCTTAGCGAGTCGCGACCGTCTTGTGGTGGGGATTCAGGCCCCGCTGGTCACTCCCGGTGGGTTGGGGGGAGTGGTTTCTGCGGGTAACTCGGCGCTGCGGACCCCA
>NZ_JBSHDU010000072.1:0-40595 GCF_053616475.1 Streptomyces sp. NPDC055815
GCCACGGGGCGCCGCGCCGCCGTGCGTCAGGCGGTGGCGCGGACGGCGACGATGCCGTTGAAGACGCCCACGTACGCGGTGCCGTCGGGGCCGATGGTGATCGGCGCCCAGTTGTTGTCGTAGGACAGGCCGGTGCCGGTGAACCGCGAGAAGGCGCGCTGTCCGGTGCGGAAGTCGACGGCCGTGAGGTACCAGGCGTCGATGCCCAGGAAGTGGGGGCGCTTCTCGTAGAAGTAGAGCAGTCCGTTGGCGGTGGAGAGCTTCGGGACCGTGGAGGGCGAGCGGACGTCGCTCTCCCAGACGGTGTCGCAGCCGCTGCCGTCGGCGCGGACGTCGATCCGGGTCGCGCCGCCGACGACGCTGCGGCCGAGGAGGAGCGTCGTCGGGTTCTCGTAGCCGTAGTTGTTCTCGACGACGAGGCTGTTGCCCCAGCTGATCAGGGAGTTGTCGGTGGTGGAGGCGCCGGAGCCGAAGACCGGCACCTTGCAGACGAGCCGCTCGGCGGCGGGCACGCCCTCGCCCCTGCGGTAGACCAGGACGTTCATGCGGTCGTCGGCGTTGTCGGTGATGGCGACGTACTGGTCCTCGGTGCCGAAGAGGTCGGGCGTGGTGC
The DNA here is from genome assembly GCF_053616475.1 of Streptomyces sp. NPDC055815. Taxonomy (NCBI): domain Bacteria; kingdom Bacillati; phylum Actinomycetota; class Actinomycetes; order Kitasatosporales; family Streptomycetaceae; genus Streptomyces; species Streptomyces sp. NPDC055815. Next base: position 614 of record NZ_JBSHDU010000072.1, read on the forward strand.
CCGAACCCTGGTTGACCGAGCCGGGCTTGGTGCCGGTCCCCCGGTCGTACGTCTCGCGCCACCGGATCCGCGGGACGCCGTCGGCGTCGGCGCGGAAGCTGTAGAGGGCGTGGTCGGTGACGATGGAGACGCCGTCCTCGGCGACGGAGAAGGAGTTCTGGATCTCCTCGCCGTCGAGCCGGATCACGCGCAGGGCGCCCGTCGCGGGGTCGACGGTGCCGACGCGGCCGAGGCGGGTCACCCACCAGATGCGGCCGTCCCAGTCGGGCATGACGGAGGTGACGGGGTCGCAGACGCCGCTGGGGAAGAGGTTGGTCCAGCTGACGCAGTCGTGCGGGACGAGCGGGGTGAGGTCCCAGTCGTTCTCGACGGTGAACTCCCAGGAACCGTCGGCCTTCTGACGGTGGGCCAGGCGAAGGACGTGCTGGCGGGAGTCGGCGAGCACGACCCGGTCCCGGTCGTCCAGGTAGAAGTAGGCGCCGCCGGAGGTGTCCTTGAAGATCTTCTCGAAGTCGAGGCGGGTGATCGCCTCGACGGTCGAGGAGCGCTGCGGCAGCTGGTACTCGGCGAGGGTGTCCAGGGTGCGCGGGTCGAGCAGCTTCAGGAGGAAGCCGCTGAAGGTGCCGCAGACGGTGACGAGGCGGCCGGCGGCGTCGAAGGTGACGGTGGCGCACTCGCCCCCGAGGGCGGCGATCTTCTCGCTGTCGACCTCGGGGTCGCGGCCGAGCGGCCCCGCGTAGGGGTGGGTGCCGCTGCCGGCGCCGTCGGCGTGCATGCCGCTGCGGCCGTTGGGGGCGAGGTACGGGTGCTGAGCAGGGCCTTTGCCGGGCACGGGCCGGGCGGTGGCGGGGGCGCCCTCGTAGTGGTCGACGAGTCGGTGGCCCGGCGCGAGGGGGATCTCCTCGGCCTGGGCGACGGGTGCGGATCCCGCCAGGACGGTCGCCGCGAGGGCGGCGATCAGCGCGAGCGCGCGTCCTCGTCTGCGGGGCGGTGGGGTGGTCACTGCGACTCCTCGGATTCCTGACATGTTCGCGCCGGTTACCGACGGTAGGTCGGTGCACCCGAGAAGTACATGGAGCCGCCCCCGCTTTCATACGCCGTTCACGAGCGGCCCGGAGGACGCCCCTGACCGGGGCCGACAAGGGTGGGGTGAACGAAATAATGGCGGGGTGAACGAACGATCTCTGCGCGTGGTGCTGGCCGAGGACTCCGTCGTCCTCCGGGACGGGATGGTCGAACTGCTCGGCGCCCGCGGATGCGAGGTGGTGGCCACCGCGGGGACGGCCGACGAGCTGCTCGCCGCGGTGGCCCTGCACCGGCCCGACGTCGCCGTGGTCGACATCCGGATGCCGCCCACCCACACCGACGAGGGCATCCGGGCTGCCGTGGAGATCCGGGCGACCGCGCCCGAGGTGGGCGTCCTCGTCTTCTCCCAGCACATCGAGACCGCCTGGGCCTCCCGGCTCCTCGCCGGCGGGGCGACGGGCGTCGGCTACCTCCTGAAGGAACGCGTCGCCCGTACCTCCGAGTTCGTCGACGCGCTGCGCCGGGTGGCGGACGGCGGCACGGCGCTCGACCCGGAGGTGGTCGACCGGCTGGTGCACGGCGAGCGCGGAGGCCGGGTGAACACCCTGACGCCACGCGAGCGGGAGGTCCTGGAGCTGATGGCCCAGGGGCACTCCAACCGCTCCGTCGCCGAGCGGCTCGTGGTCTCGGAGCGGGCGGTGGAGAAGCATGTCGCTGCCGTCTTCGCCAAGTTCGGCCTGCCGGCCACGGAGGCGGACAACCGACGGGTGAAGGCGGTCCTCGCCTATCTGTCCGAGACGTCCGGGACCGGCGGCTGACCGGCGGCTGACCGGCCGTCACAGCCTCGCGGGCAGCTCGGCGGTGATCTCCGTCGGCCCGCCCGGCGGGCTGTCCACCCGTAGCGTGCCGTCCACCGCCGCGAGCCGCTCCGCCAGACCGGCGAGACCGGTGCCGCCGCCAGGGGCCGCGCCGCCGCGCCCGTCGTCACGGACCGTCAGCCGCACCCGGCCACCGCGCACGCTGGCCGCGAGCCCTGCCGTCCGGGCCCCGCTGTGCCGGGCGATGTTGGTGAGCAGCTCGGCGGCACAGAAGTAGACGGCCCGCTCGATCGCCTCCTGCGGGCGTTCGGCGAGGTCCAGCCGGAGGGCGACGGGGACGGGCGAGGTGGCGGCGAGTCCCGGCAGGGCCTCGCCGAGACCGCCGTCCAGGGCGACCGGGTGGATGCCCCGGGTGAGCAGCCGCAGCTCGGCGACGGTCTCCTCGGTCTGGCCACGGGCACGGTCGAGCAGGGTCCGCAGCCGGGCGACGTCCGGGCCGGACTCCGGATCGAGCGCGTCCTCGGTGAGCGAGAGGGTGATGGCCAGGGCCACGAGCCGGGCCTGGGTGCCGTCGTGCAGGTCCCGTTCCAGACGGCGGAGCCGGTCGCCGTTGTCGGCGAGCAGCGCGGCACGGGCCGCCTCCAGCTCGCGGACCCGCCGCTGGGCACGGGCGGGCCCGAGGAGCCATCCGGCGAGCCGCCGGTTCGCCCCGGCCACGGCCCGCAGCGCGCCGGGCACACCCGCGAGCACGGCGAGACCCAGCAGGACGGACGTGACGTTCAGCCAGGCGGCAGGCGGGGAATCGGGCTCCATCAGGCGCCCCCAGAGCGGAAAGCCGATCAGCCATCCGCACCCGAGGGGCAGCCCCACCGCGACGAGGAAGCCGAGCACGCCGAGCGGCAGCCGCAGGACCAGGTACAGCAGCGTCCGCCAGGCGACCGGATCGGCGAGGACGACCCGGCCACGGGCGACGAGCCCGTCGGGACGGGTCAGCCCTGCCGGAGCCTCGACGGACGCACCGAGCAGCGCACCGACGAGCCGACGATGCGGCCCGCCGAGACCCCGCGCGCCGAGAAGCGCGACGACCACGAACGGCAGCCCGAGCAGGGTGAGCGAGAGCAGGGTCCCGGCGTACAGAACGGCGAGTGCGTAGACGCCACAGACCACGGCGAGCGGCGTCCCCACGACCGCGAACACCCATTCCCCGGCACGGACGGTGAAGTACCGACGCCGGGCGGACACGGCGCGGGGCCGGCCACCGGGCCCGGGCTCGGGCGCGGCCCGGGCGGCGCCGTCGCGGCCCGACGGTCCGACGCCGGGACCAGGGGCACCACCCGGCGCGGGCGCGCCGTCCGACGGACGGTTCCCGGGCGTCTGCCCTGCGCCCGGGTCAGTCACGGCCGCCGCCCGCCGGTTCGGCCGCCGGGCCACGGATCGCGCGCAGGCCCGCGCCCAGGGTGGACGGGAACGTCAGCGCCGCCGCGCCCATGACGATCCAGGCGCAGGAAGCGGCCGGGACGGACGGCAGCGGGGAGCCGGTCGCCGCCGTGCTGAAGGCGGACGCGGCGAGGGCGGCGACCGCGGAGCCGAGGAGGACGCCGACCGCGGTGGTCAGCGCGGCCTCGGCCGTGAGCATGCGCATCAGTTGGCGCCTGGTCGCCCCGACGAGCCGCAGCAGGGCGAACTCGCCGCGCCGCTCCCCCGTGACCGCGATGAGCGTGTTGATCGTGGAGACGGCGGCGAAGGAGGTGAGCAGGGCCAGTTCGGCCTGGCGGAGCCAGACGTCGGTGGCGGAGGTGGCACTGGTCGTGCCGGCCGCGTGCTCTGCGGTACGTGTCATGATCATCATGGTCGCCGACAGACCCACGAGCAGCGCGACCGGCACCACGGCGGACGTCAGCCGCCGGGCGTACCCCCGCAGATTGGCCTCCGCGAGCCAGCCCGTGCCGGGCATCAGCGCCCGCGCGGGCGCGCCGAGGAGGGTCACGAGGGCGCGCGCCGCGACCGGCCCCGTCAGGCCGACCGCGACGAGCAGCACCAGCGAGCCGAACAGCGCCGCCTGCCCCGCCTTGTCCAGCTCCTCCGCGGGCCTGGTCGCGGCGAGCCTCAGCAGCAGGCCGCCGCCCACCGCGGCGCAGACGCCCGCGAGCAGGCGCGGCACGCCGGTCCGTCCCTGCTCGGTGGCGGTCGCGGTGAGCGCGGCCGCGGGCGCGATCCGGGAGATCCGCCGGACGGCGACGGCCGAGGCGGCGAGCCCGACGGCGAGCGTGATCGTCACGGCGACGAGGGCGGGCAGGGGTGTCACCGGCACCCGCAGGTCCGGCGCCGCCATCCCCCGTCGTTGCAGGGCGAGGAGGAAGTGGTGGGCGGCGTACACCCCGGCGAGCGCGCCGGGCGCGGCCACGGCGAGCGCGGTGGCGGCGATCTGGACGCGGACGAGGCGCCGTACCTGACGGGGCGTGGCCGCGATGGTCCGCAGGAGCGCCAGCTCGCGGTGCTGTCGGCGCAGCGCGAAGCCGATCGCGTTGACGACGACGAAGAAGGCGACCAGGACGGCGATCTCGCCGAAGGCACCCGCGATCACCATCAGGCCGGGCCCCGCCACCGCCGTCCGGCGGACGGCCTCGGGGGCGGTGGCCCCGGTGGCGAACAGGGAGCCGAAGAGCGTCGTCGTGGCGACGAGGAGGAAGAGCGCGACCGCGAGTCCGGCGAAGGCGGCCGGACGTCGGCGCAGCTGTGCGAGGGCGAGGAGGGTCACGGCGCTCACCCGCCGAGCCGGCCGAGGCGGGCCGCGACCTCGGCGGGGGTGGGCCGGTCGAGTTCGTCCACGACGAGGCCGTCGGCCAGGAGCAGGACGCGGTCGGCGTATCCGGCGGCGACGGGGTCGTGGGTGACCATCGCGCAGGTCTGGCCGTCCCGGTCGACGCCGGCGCGCAGCAGGGCGAGGATCTCGTGGCCGGTGGCCCGGTCGAGCGCGCCGGTCGGTTCGTCGGCGAAGAGGACGCGCGGCCGGGAGACGAGCGCGCGGGCGATGGCGACGCGTTGCTGCTGGCCTCCGGAGAGCTGTCCGGGGCGGTGCCGTTCGCGCCCGGCCAGACCGACTCGGGCGAGCGCGTCGAGGACGCGCCCGCGGTCCGGCCGGGTGCCCGCGAGACGGCCGGGCAGTTCGACGTTCTGGGCGACGGTCATGGCGGGCATCAGGTTGAACGCCTGGAAGACGAAGCCGATCCGGGTCCGCCGCAGTTCCGACAGTTTCCGTTCCGGCAGCCGGGTCACCTCGGTGTCGCCCCACCACACGGTGCCGCGGGTGGGCCGGTCCATTCCGGCGAGGCAGTGCAGCAGGGTGGTCTTCCCGGATCCGGACGGCCCCATCACCGCAGTGAAGGTGCCGGGCGCGAGGGCCACCGACACCCCGCGCAGCGCGTGCACGGTGGCGGCGCCGCGCCCGTAGGCGCGGTGCAGGTCCTCGGTGCGGGCGGCGGTCGCCGCCCTCGTGTCCGTCGTCGTCTCAGCCATGCCCTCATCCTCGGCGGGCGGGGCTGGGCGGGTCGATCGTGCTCGCCCCCGAACCGGGGGTTCGGATATCCGAACCCCCGGCGCGGCGGGTCACGGCCTGAGGCTGGAGACCACGTTGGCGGTGGCCGCGACGCCGTTGTGGATGGTGGGCGCCATGCTGGTGCCGGCGAGGAAGAAGCCGAGCAGGGCGCACACGAGGGCGTGGGTGACCTTCAGGCCGCCGTTCCGCAGGAAGATCACGGCCAGCACCAGCAGCAGCACCACGACAGAAATGGAAACGGCCATCGCTCTCACGTCCCTCCGTCGCCGCACCGGAATTGCGGCGTTCGGCGGACAGTGTGACGGAATGCGCGGTCCGTCCGGGCGTATGGCAGGGCGGCCATTCGGGTGAGATCCCGTCAGGGCGAGGTGGCCAGGCAGTCCTTCCATTCGACCGTACGGTCGCACCAGCGGTTCAGCAGGACGCGGTCGTGGCCGACGGCGAGGAGGCCGGCGCCGGTCTCGGCGCGGTAGGTCTCGACGGCGGCGACGAGGGCCGCGGTGGTGGAGGCGTCGAGCATGGCGGTCATCTCGTCGCAGATCAGCCAGCGGGGGCGGAGGGTCAGGGCGCGGGCCAGGCAGGCGCGCTGCAGCTGGCCGTCGCTGACCTCGTGGGGGCGGCGGCCCAGGAGGTCGGGGGTGAGGCCGACGGCGGGGGCGAGCGCGGCGACCCGTGCGGCGGCCTCGGCGCGGCGGCCGGTGGCACGCAGGGGTTCGGCGATCAGTTCGGTCAGGGTGAGCCGGGGGTCGGCGGCGGTGCGGGGCTGCTGGAAGACGACGCCGACGGCGGTGCGCTGCTCGCGCGGGGCGCGGTGCCGCCAGGCCCGTACCTCGGTGCCGTCGAGGACGAGCCGGCCCGCGTCGGGGCGGTGGAGGAGGGCGGCGACCCGGGCGAGGGTGGATTTGCCGCAGCCGCTGGGGCCGAGCAGTCCGACGGACTCGCCGGGGGCGAGGGCGAGGGAGGCGCCCCGGAAGACGGGGGTGCGGGGCTCGTATCCGGCGGTGAGGGAGTCGAGTTCAAGCACGGGGCTGCTCCGGGTGGTGGCAGGCCACGCCGGCCGTGAGGTCGGGGCGGGTGGCGCAGCGGTCGGTGGCGCGGGGGCAGCGCGGGGCGAAGGCGCAGCCGGCGGGCAGGTCGGAGAGTTCGGGCGGCAGGCCGGGGATCGGGGTGAACGCCCGGTCGGGCAGGGCGTCGAGGAGACCGTGGGCGTAGGGGTGCCGGGGTCCGGTGGGGCCGAAGAACCGGTGGGCGGGGGCCGTTTCGACGATCCGGCCCGCGTACATGACGGCGACGCGGTCGGCGATGCGTGCGGCGGCGGCCAGGTCGTGGGTGATGAGGAGCAGGGCGCGGCCCTCGTCGGCGTGGCGGCGCAGTTCGTCGACGGTGCGGTCGACGAGGTCGCGGTCGAGGCCGGTGGTGGGTTCGTCGGCGAGCAGCAGGCGGGCGTCGCCGATGAGGGCGAGGGCGGTGGCGGCGCGCTGGGCGAGGCCGCCGGAGAGTTCGTGCGGGTACCGGTCGAGGTGTCCGGCGGGGAAGGCGGCCCGGTCGGCGGCGTCCTCGGCGGCCTTGCGGCGCCCCCGGCGCCCGGTGGGGGTGAGGGCGCGGACGGTCTCCTCCAGGTGGGACCGCACGGTGCGGACGGGTGTGAGGTGGGCGGCGGGGCTCTGGGGTACGAGGCCGACGCGCCTGCCTCGTACGGTGCGGGCGAGGGTCTTCTCGTCGGCGGCGAGCAGATCCGTACCGTCGAGGAGCGCCGTACCGGAGGTCTCGGCGTTCCCCGGGAGCAGGCCGAGGAGGGCGGAGGCGAGGACGGACTTGCCGCAGCCGCTCTCGCCGACGAGGGCGAGGCACTCCCCCGCCGCGAGGTCGAAGTCGGCGTCGCTGACGGCGTCGACGGTCCGGCCGCCGCGCAGCCGGAAGCGGACGGTGAGCCCGCGGACGCTGAGGACGGCGTCCCCGGCCCGCTCGGCGGAGACGGCCTCCAGGGCGCGGAGCACGTGGTCGGCGGTCACAGCATGAGCTCCGATCGGCGGCGCGGGTTGAGATGGTCGCGCCAGGCGCCCGCGAGTCCGGCGATGGCGAGGGTCGGCAGGATGAGCAGGAGGCCGGGGAAGAGGGTGGGCCACCAGGCGCCGGCGAGGAGGGAGGAGCGGGCGTTCTGCACGAGGTTGCCGAGGCTGGCCTGGTGGCTGGGGAGGCCGAGGCCGAGGAAGGAGAGCGCGGACTCGTGCCACATGGCGTGCGGGACCATGAGGACGGCGGCGAGTCCGGCCTGCGGCAGGACGGCGGGCAGCAGGTGCCGGACGGCGATCCGGGCGCGCGAGGCCCCGCCGGAGATCGCCGCGTCCACGAAGGGCCGGGTGCGCAGGGAGAGGACCTCGGAGCGGACGATCCGGGCGGTGGAGAGCCAGTGGGTGACGGCGACGGAGGCGATGACGGGCCAGACGCCGGGCCGGAAGAGGGCCACCACGAAGATGCCGAGCAGCAGGTGCGGCACGGAGGAGAAGGCGTCGACGAGCCGCATCAGCCAGCGGTCGGGCCGGCCGCCGAGGGCCCCGGCCGCGGCGCCGACGGCGGTGCCGGCGACGGTGGCCACGAGGGCGGCGACGAGGCCGACGAGGAGCGAGATCCGCAGGCCGTAGACGCAGCGCAGGAGGAGGTCGCGGCCGAGGTCGTCGGTGCCGAAGGGGTGGTCCCAGGACGGCGGGAGGAGCTTGCGGGAGAGGTCGACGGCCTGTTCGTCGAGCTGCACGAGCGGGGGGACGAGGAGGATCGCGCCGACGGTGACGGCCGAGGTCCACAGGCGCAGGCGGTGGGTGCGCGGGTCAGCCATCGAAGCCCACCCTGGGGTCGGCGAGCCCGTACAGCAGGTCGGAGAGGAGGTTCCCGAGCAGGACGGCGGCGGTGGCGAGGACCGTGAGCGCGGCGAGCAGCGGGAAGTCGACGGAGGTGGCGGCCGTGACGGTGGCGGCGGCGATGCCGGGCCAGCTGAAGACGGTCTCCACGAGGAGGGCGCCGGTGATGAGTTCGGGGACGCGGGAGCCGACGAGGGTGAGCATGGGGAGCATTCCGGAGCGGAGGGCGTGGCCGGTGAGGACGGTGCGTTCGCGCAGGCCGCGGGCGCGGGCGCCGCGCACGGGGTCCTCGTCGAGGGCGTCGCCGACGCCCTGGCGGACGTACAGGAAGAACCAGGGCAGCTGGGAGAGGCCGAGGACGAGCGCGGGCAGCACGAGGTGGCGGGCGACCTGGCCGGCGGTGACGGTGTCGCTGGCGGTGTCGGTGAGTCCGCCGGCGGGCAGCGCGCCGAGCTTCAGGGCGAAGAACCAGATGGCGAGGAGGCCGAGCCAGAAGGCGGGGGCGGCTTCCAGGGTGTACGCGGCGGAGCTGACGGCCCGGTCGAGGAGGCCGCCGCGGCGGCGTCCGGCGAGGACGCCGAGGAGGGTGCCGAGGACGAGGGCGACGACGAACGCGGTGACGGCGAGGAGGACGGACCAGCCGAGGCGTTCGCCGATGACCTCGGCGACGGGGCGGCGCATGACGGCGGAGTCGCCGAGGTCGCCGGTGAGGGCCGAGGTGAGCCACTCCCACCAGCGGGTGAGGAGGGGCAGGTCGGCGCCGAGGTTGACGCGGAGCTGGTCGAGGTTCTCCTGCGAGGCGGTGAGTCCGGCGGTGCCGGCGTAGGCCTTGACGGGGTCGAAGGGGGAGGCCGCGGCGACGGCGAACACCGCGAGGGTGACGCCGAGGAGGACGGGGACGGCGGCGAGGGCCCGCCGTCCCGTCATCCGGGCCATGGCCCCCCAGGGGAGGCGGCGGCTCACTTCTTCGGCTCTCCCGAGGCCTTCGGCTTCCAGGTCTCGACGTTCCACCAGGGGCCGGAGGCGAGGCCGTGGTCGTGGGGTTCGGTCTGGGTGCTCAAGCCGTCCCAGGCGTCGTTCACGACGTAGAGGTGGTCGATGTGGGTGAGGAAGGTGTACCCGGGGTTCTTCGCCAGTTCGCGCTGGACGGTGTCGTACGCGGCGCGGCGCTTCGTGGGGTCGTCGGTCCTGCGGCCGTCCTCCAGGGCGCGGTCGACGGTCTTGTTGTCGTACCAGGCCATGTTGTTGAAGCCGTCGCCGCCGAGGGTGGACTTCAGGAGGAGGTACTGGTCGAAGTCGGGGTCGCCGGGCGAGCCGCCGCCCGCGAGGACGGCGTCCGTCTTCATACGGGGCTCGATGACCTCCCAGGTGCCGGCCTGGGTGGTGATGTCGATGCCGGCCTTCTTGGCGTCGGAGGCGTAGGCGAGGGCGTGGTCCTGGCGGAGCTTGTCGCCGGAGAGGTACCAGAGGGGGAAGGCGGCGCGGAGGCCGTTCCTGACGCGGATGCCGTCGGGGCCGGGCTTCCAGCCGGCCTCGTCGAGGATCTTCCCGGCGCCGGCGAGGTCGTGGCGACGCTCGGTGCCCTTGGCGAACCAGGGGCTGTCGGTGGGGACGGGCCCGTAGGCGGGCTTTCCGGCGCCTTCGAGGATCTGGTCGACCATGGCCTGCCGGTCGACGGCGAGGTCGAGGGCGCGGCGGACGGCGGTGTCGCCCGCGACCGGGTGGTGGGTGGGGAGGGTGACGGTGCGGTGGTCGAAGGTCTTCGCCGTCCAGGTCTTCTTCGCCTTGTCGCCCTTGAATCCGGCGGCGAGGTTGGGCGGGAGGATCGCGCCGTCGAGGTCGCCGGCGCGCAGGCGGGTGGCGCGGACGTCGTCGTCCTTGATGACCGCCATGGTGAACTTCTTCACCCGCGGCGCGCCGCCCCAGTAGGCGGGGTTGGCCGTGAAGGTGAGCTTCTCGCCCCTGGACCAGCCGGTGAGGACGTACGGTCCGGTGCCGATCGGCTTGGTCGTGAAGGCGCCGGTGTTGACGTCCTGCCGCCCGGCGACGTGTTCGGGGGCGATGGCGTGGACGGTCCGCTCGGCGAAGGGGGCGTAGGGGTACGTGAGCCGGAAGACGACGGTGTCGTCGCCGACCGCCTCGACGCTCTTGAGGGCGTCGAGTTCGGTGCGGGAGGGGTTGTTCGTCTTCGGGTCGAGGATCGTCCGGTAGGTGTACACGACGTCCTTCGCGGTGAAGGGCACGCCGTCGCTGAAGGTGACGCCCCGGCGGAGGCTGTACGTGTAGGTGAGGCCGTCGGCGCTGACGCGGGGCAGCCGCACGGCGAGGGCCGGCTTCAGTTTCATGTCGGCGTCGAAGGCGAGGAGCCCGTCGAAGATCTTCGCGTTGCCGTCCTTGCCGTAGCCGAGCAGGGGACTGAGGGTCTCGGGCTCGTAGGCGATGCCGACGACCGCGGAATCCTTGGGTCCGCCGGAGCCGCCGGCGGTGGATCCGGGGTTCGTGCAGGCCGCGGTGGCGAGGGCGAGCGCCCCCGTGAGCATCGCGGCGGTCGCGCGGCGGACGGATCGGGCGGCCAAGGTGTCCACACCCCTCTTGAAGATCAACTGTTATTGCGAACAGCTCGCAATTAAACAGTATGTAAAGGGGTGCGGACACGGCGGCCCCTTACTCGGAGGCCGAGGCTCCGCTACGCGGGTGCCGGGAGGTCCACCAGCGCGGCGATCGCGTCCTGGTGCCGGCCCGCCGAACCGAGCGCGATCTGGTCCGACTTGGCCCGCTTCAGGGCCAGGTGCGCCGGGTGCTCCCAGGTCATGCCGATCCCGCCGTGCAGCTGGACGCACTCCTCGGCGGCGCGGACCGCGACCTTGGAGCAGTAGGCCTGGGCGACCGCCACGGTGAGCGGCGCGTCCGGGCTGCCGGTGGCGAGGGCGTCGGCGGCGGCGCGGGCCGCCGCCCTGGCCCCGACGACGTCCAGCCAGAGCTGGGCCATGCGGTGCTTCAGGGCCTGGAAGGAGCCGACGGGCCGGTTGAACTGGTGGCGTTCGCGGGTGTGGCGGACCGTCTCCTCCAAACACCACTCGGCGAGACCGAGCTGCTCGGAGGCGAGCAGTCCGGCCCCCGCGAGGAGCCCGCGCCGGACGGCCGCGCGGGCCGCGTCCCCCTCGGCGAGCCGGGTCCCGCTGCCGTGCGGCGTACTGACGCGGGCGAGGGGGCGGGTGAGGTCGAGCGGGGTCTGCGGCTCGACGGTCGCCTCTCCGGCCGGCACGGCGTACAGGCCGTCGGCGCGCGGGACGAGGAGGACGTCGGCCGCGCGGGCGTCGGCGACCGAAGAGACCGAGGGGGCGGACGGCGGCTCCTGGTCCGGTGCGGTCGACAGGGGCACGGCGAGCACGGCGACCGTCCGGCCGCTCGCGAGCTCCGCGAGGAGCTCGGCGGCGGCGCCGCCCTCCCCCGCCAGAGCCAGCAGGGTCTCCGTGGCCACCACCGCGCTCGTGAGGTACGGCAGCGGGGTCACCGCGCGGCCCAGCTCCTCCAGGACCACGGCCGCCTCGCGGTGGCTCGCGCCCAGGCCGCCGAGCTTCTCGGGGACGAGGAGGCCCGCCGCGCCGATGTCGCCCGCGAGGGACGTCCAGAGGCCGGGGACGTACGGATCGTCCGTCTCGATCCGGTCGAGCAGCACCTGCTGCCCGGCCCGGTCGGCGAGCAGGGCGCGGACCGTCGCCCGCAGGTCGTCCTCGGTCTCGGAGTACAGCAGATCGCTCTGCTCTGTCATCGGGTCAGGTCCTTCCATGCGACGTCCTTGTCGTTGCGGGGCTCCGGCGGCAGGCCGAGGACCCGCTCGGCGACGATGTTGAGGAGCACCTCGCTGGTGCCGCCCTCGATCGAGTTGCCCTTGGAGCGCAGATAGCGGTAGCCGGCGTCGCGGCCGGTGAAGTCGACCAGTTCGGGGCGGCGCATCTCCCATTCCCCGTACAACAGGCCCTCGTCTCCCAGGAGTTCGACCTCCAGGCCGCTGATGGCCTGGTTCAGCCGGGCGAAGCCGAGCTTCATGGCGCTGCCCTCGGGGCCGGGCTGTCCGGCGACGAGCTGCTGGCGGAGGCGCTCGCCGGTGAGCCTGGCCACCTCGGCGTCGACCCAGAGGTCGAGGAGGCGCCGGTGCAGCTCGTGGGTGCGCAGCTCGGGGCGCTCGCGCCAGGTCGTGGCCGCCTTCCCGATCATGCCGCCCTCGCGGGGGATGCGGGCGCCGCCGATGGAGACCCGCTCGTTCATGAGGGTGGTCTGGGCGACCCGCCAGCCGTCGCCGACCTCGCCGAGGCGGTGGGCGTCGGGGATGCGGACGCCGGTGAGGAAGACCTCGTTGAACTCGGCCTCGCCGGTGATCTGGCGCAGCGGCCGGACCTCCACGCCGGGATCGGTCATGTCGCAGACGAAGTAGGTGATGCCCCGGTGCTTCGGCGCGTCCGGGTCGGTGCGGGCGATGAGGATGGCCCAGCGGGCGATGTGGGCGCTGGAGGTCCACACCTTCTGCCCGTCGATCACCCAGTCCTCGCCGTCCCGTACGGCACGGGTGCCGAGCGCGGCGAGGTCGGAGCCGGCGCCGGGCTCGCTGAAGAGCTGGCACCAGACCTCCTCGCCGACCCAGAGGGGCCGCAGGAAGCGGGACTTGACCTCGTCGGAGCCGTACGCGAGGAGGGTGGGGGCGGCCATGCCGAGGCCGATGCCGATCCGGCGCGGGTCGTTGTCGGGGGCGCCCGCGGCGGCGAGTTCGGCGTCGACGACGGCCTGGAGGGAGCGGGGCGCGTCGAGGCCGCCGAGACCCACGGGGTAGTGCACCCAGGCGAGGCCGGCGTCGAAGCGGGCCTTCAGGAAGTCGGTGCGGTCGGTCGTGGCGGGCGGGTGCTCGGCGAGCAGCCGCCGCACGAGGGCCCGGAGTTCCTCGGCGTCGGTCATGCGTGGGCTCCTTCCGGGAGGACGACCAGGCGGCCGGTGGTGGTGCCGTCGGCGACGCGCTGGACGGCGTCCGCCGCGCGGGCGAAGGGGATACGCTCGCCGATGAGGGGCTTGATCAGGCCCTTGGCCGCGTAGGCGGTCAGGGTCTCGTGACAGCGGCCGATCGAGGCCGGGTCCTTCGCCGCGTACAGGCCCCAGTGGAGGCCGAGGACCGAGTAGTTCTTCACCAGGGCGTGGTTGAGGGCGGGGGCCGGGACGGTGCCGCTCGCGAAGCCGACGATCACGATCCGGCCCTCGAAGGCGACGCACTTGGCGGACTGCTGGTAGGCCTCGCCGCCGACGGGGTCGTAGATCACGTCGGCGCCCCGGCCGCCGGTGGCGGCCTTGACGGCGGCGACGACGTCCTCGGAGCGGCGGTCGATCACCAGGTCGCAGCCGAGGGCGCGGGCGACGGCGGCCTTCTCGGGGCCGCCGGCGACGCCGATGACGGTGGCGCCGGCCGCCTTGCCGAGCTGGACGGCGGCGCTGCCGACGCCGCCGGCCGCCGCGTGGACGAGGAGGGTCTCGCCCTCCTTCAGGGCGGCGCGGCGGTGCAGGCCGAACCAGCCGGTCTGGTAGCCGATGTGCAGCGCGGCGGCCTCGGCGTCGTCGAGCGCCTCGGGGGCGGGCAGGAGCCCGGCGGCGTCGGCGAGGGTGTACTCGGCGAAGCCGCCGTGCGGGAGGGCCGCGGTGGTGATGACCCGGCGCCCGTCCTCGGTCTCGGCGCAGACCTCGACGCCGGGGGTGAAGGGCAGCGGGGGCCGCACCTGGTAGTGGCCGCGGCAGAGCAGCGCGTCGGGGAAGTTGACGTTCGCGGCGCGGACCCGCAGGAGGACCTGGCCTTCGCCGGGCGTGGGCGGTTCCACCTCCTCGCGGCGCATCACCGCGCCCGGTTCGCCGTTCTCGTACACACGCCATGCCTGCATCCGGAATGCCTCCTCCGTACCGAGCGGTCGGTGGCATACTAAGCGGTCGCTTGCCCGGGACGGAACCGCTCAGCCGGACTTCTTGGGACGCGCCCGCACATGCATCCGCTCCCCCTGCGGCCCGAACAGGCTCAGGAACTCCACCGGCCCGTCCTCGGCCGGCCCGAACCAGTGCGGGACGCGCGTGTCGAACTCGGCCGCCTCGCCGGCCGTGAGCACGACATCGTGCTCGCCCAGCACCAGCCGGAGCTTCCCGGAGAGCACGTACAGCCACTCGTACCCCTCGTGCACCCGGGGCTCGGGGGTCTCGCGCGCCTTCTCCTGGATCACCTTGTACGCCTGGAGCCCGCCGGGCTGCCGGGTCAGCGGGTACATCGTCCGGCCGTTGCGCACGATGGGCTTCGCCTTGACCCGGGGGTCGCCCACCGGCGGGGCGCCGACCAGCTCGTCGAGGGGCACCTGGTGGGCGCGGGCGAGCGGCAGGAGCAGTTCGAGGCTGGGTCTGCGCTGCCCGGACTCCAGCCGGGAGAGGGTGCTCACGGAGATGCCAGTGGCGGCGGAGAGCTCGGCGAGGGTCACCCCGCGGTCGCGGCGGACGCGGCGGAGCCGGGGGCCGACCTCGGTCAGGACGGCGTCGATGCGGTCGTCTTCGGTCATGCCGCCAGTCTTGCAGGAACGGCAAGTTTTCTTGCCCGACGGCCAGAAGCGGAACGACTCTCTCCCCATGAACACGCACACGCAGGACACTCCCGGGCGGTACGACGCGGTGGTGATCGGCGGCGGCGCCGCCGGGCTCAGCGCGGCGCTGATCATGGGTCGCTCGCGGCTGAGCACCCTGGTCGTCGACGCGGGCGAGCCCCGCAACGCCCCCGCCGCCCATATGCACGGGGTCCTCTCCCGGGACGGGACGAGCCCCGCCGACTACCTCGCGACCGGCCGGCGCGAGCTCGCCGCGTACGGCGTGGACGTACGGAGGGGGCGGGTGGCCGGCGCGGCACCCGACGGCGGCGACGGCTTCCTCGTGTCCCTGGCGGACGGCACGCGCGTGCGTGCGCGACGGCTCGTCGTGGCGACCGGACTCGTCGACGAGCTGCCGGAGATCGACGGGGTGGCCGAGCGCTGGGGCCGGGACGTGATCCACTGCCCGTACTGCCACGGCTGGGAGGTCCGCGACCTGCCGTTCGGAGTGATCGCCCACCCGACGATGCCCGCGCACCAGGCGCTGATGGTCTCGCGCTGGTCGAAGGACGTGACGCTCTTCCTGCACACCGCGGGCGCCCTCTCCGCCCATGACGCGGCGCTGCTCGACGCGGCCGGGGTCCGGGTCGTGACCGGCGAGGTCGCCGGGCTCGCCGTCGAGGACGACCGGCTGACCGGTGTCCGGCTCGCCGACGGGCGGATCGTGCCGCGGTCGGTGGTCTTCGTCGGGGCGCGGCGGCTCGCGGCGCGGGACGACGTGCTGCGGGAACTGGGCGCGGAGCTGCGCGAGACCCCGCTCGGGGAGTTCGTGGCGGTGGACGAGACGGGCCGGACGAGCGTTCCCGGCGTCTGGGCCGCCGGGAACGTGACGGGCCCGCAGGAGCAGGTCGTCAACGCGGTGAGCCGCGGCTACCGGGCGGGCGTGGCGATCAGCAACGAGCTCCTGTTCGCCGATCTGGAGGCGGTGGTGGCCCGTCGGCCGGCCGGATGAAACGCGGCGCCTCGGGCTGCGCCGCGGGGACCCTCGGGCGAGGATCGGCCATGGTGACCACATTCGGCCACGGACGACGCAAGGACGGGACACCACCCATGCTCGGTACGCAGTTCACCAAGGGCTCCCCCAACTGGATCGACCTCGGCAGCCCCGACACCGAAGCCGCCGCCGCGTTCTACGGAGCCGTCTTCGGCTGGGACTTCCGCTCGGCGGGCCCGGAGGCCGGGGGCTACGGCTTCTTCCAGCAGGACGGCGACACGGTCGGCGCCCTGGGACCGCTCGACGAGGGCGCGAAGAGCGCCTGGACGGTGTACTTCCAGACCCCGGACGCGGACGCGACCCAGGAGGCCGCCCAGGAGGCGGGCGGCACCGTGCGCGTCGAGGCCTTCGACGTCATGGACGCGGGCCGCATGGCCTGCCTCACGGACCCGGCCGGCGCCGAGTTCGCCGTCTGGCAGCCGGGGACGGTGAAGGGCCTGGACCGGACCTCCGCCACCAACACCCTCCTCTGGGCCGAACTGCACGTCCCCGACCCCGAGTCCGCCCTCGGCTTCTACCGGACCCTCTTCGGCTGGCGCTGGTCCCGGATGGACGCGCCCGGCATGACCTACCGGGTGATCTCCACCGCGGAGGGCGACCAGGAGGACACCTCCTTCGGCGGCGCGGCCGAGCTCCAGGAAGGGACGGAGCCGGCCTGGATCCCGTACTTCACGGTGGAGGACCCCGACGCGGTCTCCCGCACCGCCCAGGGCGGCGGCGGCTCGGTCGTGATGCCCGCCGCCGACGTCCCCGACGTGGGCCGCATCGCCTGGCTCGCCGACCCCTTCGGCGCGGTGTTCGCGGTGATGAAGCCCAACCCGAGGGCGTAGGCCGGGCGCCACGGCCCCCGGCGGGAATCGTCGGACAGGTCCTAGCGGCCGAAGAGTTCGAACGTCACCGCCGGGCGGTCGCCGAAGCGGCCCGAGGCGCGGCCCGTCGCCATGGTCAGGAAGTCGCGGACGTACTTCTCCGGGTCCTCGTCCGTCAGGGCCTCGATGTAGGCGCGGTGGCAGAGCAGGGAGCGGATCGCGCGGTCCAGGCCCGGGGTGGCGTCGATCGCGTGGGTCGGGGTGCTGGAGGCGGCGACGGCGACCCAGCGGACGCCGTTCCAGGGCTCAAGGCCCTGCTCGGTCAGCTCGGGGAAGATCCAGCGGTTCCCCGCGTCGGCGGCCGCGTCGAGCGTGGCGCGGCCGACGGCCAGGTGGTCCGGGGTGTTCCAGGGGGCGCCGGGGCCGCCGCCCCAGGTGTCGCGGTGGTTGAGGGTGATCACGAGTTCCGGCCGGTGGCGGCGGATCGCGGCCGCGATGTCGCGGCGCAGGCCGAGCCCGTACTCGATCACTCCGTCGCGGTGGTCGAGGAACTCGACGGTGTCGACGCCGACGACGGCGGCGCTGTCCCGCTGCTCCCGCTCGCGCACCGGGCCGCAGACCTCGGGGGCGAGGGTGTCGATGCCGGCCTCGCCGCGGGTCGCGAGGACGTACGTGACCTCCTTCCCCGCGTCCGTCCAGGCGGCGACGGCCGCCGCGCAGCCGTACTCGAGGTCGTCGGGGTGGGCGACGACGGCGAGCGCGCGCGTCCAGTCGCCGGGCATCTCCAGGAGGTCCTGGGCATCCGTCTCGATCATGAGCGCAGGATACGGGTCGCCTCCGACACCGTCGGGCGGAACGCTCCGGCGAGGATGACCGAGCGTGAGATGTGGCGCGGGCGGTCGGGGTTGAGGCCGCGCCGGTCCGCGAGGGCGACCGCGAGCCGCTGGACGCGGACGAGCGCCGCGACCGGGTCGATCGCGTCGGCGGCGAACAGGGCGCCCGTGGACTCCACTTCGTCCCGCAGCCCCGAGGGAGCCGGGCCGAGGCAGCAGACCAGGCTGTCCCGGTCGCTGATGCTGATCGGGCCGTGCCGGTACTCCATCGCCGCGTACGACTCCGTCCAGGCGCGTGCCACTTCGCGCAGCTTGAGCGCCGCCTCGTCGGCGAGGCCGACGGTCCAGCCGGTGCCGAGGAAGGTGAACTGGCCGCGCCGCTCCCAGGCGGCGGGCAGCCGCTCGTACAGGACGAGTTCGGCGTCGGCGACGGCGGGCCCGAGGTCCACTCCCAGTCCGGCGCGCAGGAGTTGCAGGGCGGTGGTGGCGAACCTGGTCTGGACGACGGAGCGTTCGTCGGCGAAGCCGAGGTCGACGATCCGGTCCGCGAGGCGTCCGGCGGGGCTGTCGGGGACCCCGGTGACGACGAGCGTCGGGACGCGTCCTGCGGCGTGGGCGAGCAGGTCCACGACCTCCGTGGTGGTGCCGGAGCGGGTGAGGGCGACGATCCGGTCGTAGCCGCGGCCGAGCGGGGTCGTGTCGGAGGCGGGGAACGCGTCGGTCTCGCCCGCGCCGAGGGACTCCCGCAGGGCCGCGTAGGCGCGGGCCATGAAGTACGAGGTGCCGCAGCCGACGACCGCGACGCGCTCGCCGCGGGCCGGCAGCAGGCCGGAGTCGCGGTCGGCGATCTCGGCGGCCCGGCGCCAGCAGTCGGGCTGGCCGGCGATCTCCGCGCTGACGTGGGTGCTCATGGTCCGGGTCCTCTCCTCACAGGGTCCCTCACGGGCCCTCACGGGTCCGGACCGAGTTGTATCCGTGCGTGACCGGAGCACACCATGAGCAATCCGAACTCACCGCTTGGACTTTTGTGGATCCCCCTCCGCCCGCCCGCCGCAGGAGGCACGGACCACCAGACGCGGTCTCAGCTGCACCTGGTGCAGCGGGGCCGCCTCGCCCTCGGCGAGCCGCCGGAGCAGGATCTGCGCGGCGAGCCTGCCCAGCTGGTACTTGGGGGGCGACACGGCCGTCAGCGGGGTCTCCGCGACATCGGCGAACTCGTTGTCGTAGCCGATCAGGGCGAGGTCCTCGGGCACCCGCAGTCCGGCGCGGCGGGCCGCCCCGAGCATCAGCGCGGCCTCCCGGTCGCCGAAGCAGAGCGCGGCCGTGACGCCCGAGGCGCGCAGCGAGGCGAGCGCCCGGTCGGCGCGGTCAGGGTCCCAGCGGTCCCGCACGTCCCGCTCGTGCGGCGGGGCGGCGGGCAGCCCGAGGTCGGCGAGGGCGCGGGCGAAGCCGGACTCGATGGGCGCGGTGGTCGGCGCGTCGGTGCGGGCGACGAGCCCGAGCCGCTCGTGGCCGAGGGCGCGCAGATGGCGGACGGCGTCGTAGGCGCCGCCCTCGTGGTCGGTGCAGACGTGCTCGGTGGGGTCGCCGGGGCCGTGGGCGGCGAGCCGGCGTTCGACGAGGACGGCGGGGACGGGCAGGGCGAGGAGCTCCTCGGCGCGCCGTCCCGGGTCGGTCGCGGTGTGCAGGCTGGGGACGAGGAGGAGGCCGTGGACCCCGGCGGAGAGGAGCCGTTCGACGGCGGCGTCCTCCTCGGCGGGGTCGTACTGCGAGCAGGCGAGGACGAGCCGGGCGCCGGCCGACGCGAGTTCCCGCTCGATGCCCTGGAGGACGCGCGGGTAGTAGTAGGTGGTGTCGGGGACGAGGACGCCGACGATCCGCCGGTCGGCCCGGTCGCGCTCGGGGCGGTGGGCGGAGAAGGTGCCCGCGCCCTGGCGTCGTTCGACGAGGCCGAGGCCGACGAGGTCCTCGTAGGCGCGCCGGACGGTCGTGACGGACAGGCCCGTCTCGGTGGCGAGGGCCCGCTCGGTGGGGAGTTTGCTGCCCGGGGGCCAGGTGCCGTCGAGGATGCCGCGCCGCAGCTCGGCCATGAGGGCCCGGAACTTCAGCTCCCGGCCGGACGCCGGTGTCTCGCGTGCCGCCATCCGGGCCCCCTCGTACGGGCCGGGGCCAGCGGGCCCCGGTGTCCTTGCTCAGCGATTGCGCGCCGCATCCTATGGCCCGTGCCGTGGCGGTGGTCAGATCTCGTTCCGGGCGAGGGAGAGCAGCCGGTCGAGGACGCGCGGCCCGCCGGCCCGTACCCCGTCGTGCTCGAACTCGTCGGTCACCCAGGTCCGCAGGCCCCGCACGGCGCGCGCGGTCTCCAGGGAGTGGGCGGTGTCGACGTACATGTCGTCCTGGTAGACGGCGGCCGCCACCGGGACCTGGTTGGCGGCGAGCCGTTCGGGGTCGTACAGCGGCGCCCAGTCGGTGCGCGCGGCGAGCAGTTCGGCGGTCTCGCGCAGGGGGCGCAGGGCCGGGTCGGTGGTGAAGTGCCAGGGGTGGACGGTCTCGCCGGTGAGGAGCAGCGGCGCGCCCTCGTCGAGCGCCGTGCGGGCGTCGAACTCGGGGTGCTCGGCGCGGACCCGTTCGGCGGCCCAGTCGGTGGGGCCCTGCCCCTGGGCGTAGATGGCCTCGTGGAGCACCGCGTACAGCGGGTGTCCGGCGTACGAGAGGTGGGCCTGGACCTGCTCCAGGAAGGCGTCGGCGAGCGCGGGCCCGCCCGGGGTGGGCACGAAGGCGCCCTCCAGGAGCAGATGGAGCTGGTGGGTGCCGTCGCCGGAGCCGAGGAGGATGCCGAGGGACTGGAAGGCCTCGGCGGTGAGGAGGCCGCCGCCGGGGAGGGTGACCTCGTGGTCGAGGAGGTGGGCGGCGATCGCGTTGACCCGTTCGGCGTCCTGCGGGTAGCGGGCGAAGTGGGCCTCGTTCTTCCGCCGGATGCGGGGGTAGGCGGCGCGGTAGACCTCGTCGGCGGTGGCGTCCAGGGAGGGCAGGCCGCCGGTGATGAGGACCCGCTCCAGGCCTTCGGGGGCGGTGGAGAGGTAGTGGGTGGCGCAGAAGCCGCCGAAGCTCTGGCCGAGGACGGTCCAGGGGGCTCCGCCGGTGAGCCGGCGGCGGATCAGCTCGCAGTCCTGCACGATGGAGTCGGCCCGGAAGTGCGCCAGGTAGTCGGCCTGCTCGGCCGGGCCGCCGCGCAGCGGGAGGGTCTGGCGGTTGGCGGGGGTGGAGCGGCCGGTGCCGCGCTGGTCGAGGAGGAGGACGCGGAACTCCTGCACGGCGCGGCCGAGCCAGGCCTGCGGGCCGATGAAACGGCGGGCGCCGAAGCCGGGGCCGCCCTCCAGGTAGACCAGCCAGGGGAGCCGCTCGCGGCCCGACCGGTCCTTGTCGCTCGCGACGACCTCGCGGCCAAAGACCTCGATGCGCTCGCCGTCGGGGCGGGTGTGGTCGAGGGGGACGGGAAACCGGTGGTCGGTGAGGACGAGGCCCGGCTGGCGGTAGGTGGTCAACGCTGCTCCTGCTCCTGTTCGGTACGCCCCCGCGAGGACAGTGGATCACACGGAGTGCGGGGTCATCGGCGCGGGAGGAGTCCTTTCTCCGTGAGGTAGTTCCGTGCCACGTCCTCCGGGAGCCGCCGCCAGCTGTCCACCTGCTCGTTGAGGTGGGCGAGGTCGGCGGTGGTGAGGACCGTGTTGAGGCGGGCGAGCACGCGGGGGACGCCCTCGCCGCCGGCGCGGGCGCGGTTGACGACGGGGACGATGAAGTCGGCGTTCTGCAGGCGCTTGTCGTCGTCGAGCAGGACGAGCCCGAACGTGTCGAGCGTGGCGTCGGTGGTCGTGGTGAGCACCAGCTGGTCCTGGCCGCTCTGCACGGCCTGCTTGGCCTGGGTGGTGCCGACGCCCTTGGGGTCGACGGCCGTCACGTCGATGCCGTAGACCTCCTTGAGGCCGGGGGCGCAGTACGGCCGCCGGACGCACTCGTCGCCGGCCGCGAGGCGGACGGGCAGCCGGGCGGCGCCCAGGTCGCTGAGGGTCTTCAGGCGGTGCTGGGCGGCGTAGGCGGCGGTGACGGCGAAGGCGTTCTGGTCGACGGCGCGGCCCGCGTCGAGGACCGTGAGCCCGCGCGGTTCCGCGAGCGCGCGGAGGGCCGTCATGGTGGCGGTCAGGGCGGGTGAGCCGACGGTCGGCGCGTCCGCCCCGTGGGCCTTGGCGTTCAGCCAGTCGGCGAAGGTCGCCGCGTACTCCGGTACGACGTCGATCTGGCCGTTCTCCAGGGCGGGCTCGTACAGCTCGCGGTTGGTGACGGAGAGGATCTTGGTGCGGTGTCCGGCGTACTGGAGCAGCAGCGCGTACATCTGGGCGAGGAGATCGCTCTCGGTGAATCCGGCCGAGCCGACGACCAGCCGTCGGCCGTCGCCGGGCTGTCCCGGGACGGCGCCCCGGTCCTCCAGGGCCGGGCCGGCGGCGCAGCCGCTCGCCAGGAGGACGAGGCAGAGCACGACGGGCCCGCGGTGCCTTCTCACCCGCCGCGCCCCGCCGGCCGCCGTCACCCGCCCCTCCCCCGCGGTCGCGACGGGCCGACGCGCTGGACGCCTTCGAAGACACCTTCGACGAGGAGGGCGAGCACGGCGACGAGGAGGGCTCCTGCGACGACCTGCGGGGTGGACGCGAGGTTGAATCCGGCGGTGATGATCCGGCCGAGCCCGCCGCCGCCCGCGAGCGCGGCCACGGTCGCGGTGGCGACGAGCTGGACGGCGGCGATCCGTACGCCGGTGAGGATCATCGGCAGGGCCAGCGGCAGCTCGACCCGGACCAGGGTCTGGCGGCCCGTCATGCCCATGCCCCGGGCGGCCCGTACGACGTCGGCGTCGACGCCCCGCATCCCGACGTACGCGTTGGTGAGGAGCGGGGGCACGGCGAACAGGACCAGGGCGATGATCGTCGGCCACTGCCCGTACGGGCCGAGCGGGCCGAGCAGGAGCAGGACGAGGACGGCGAAGGTGGGGACGGCCCGGCCGGCGTTGGCGAGGTTCACGGCGAGCGCGCCGCCCTTGCCGAGGTGGCCGAGGACGAGGGCGACGGGCAGGGCGATCAGGCAGCTGAGGGCGAGGCAGACGACGGTGAGGAGGAGGTGCTCGCCGAGCCGGTGCCACACGCCGTTCTCACCGGACCAGTTCGTGGCGGTGGCGAGCCAGGACCACGCGTCGGCGAGGGCGGTCACGCGGCCCCTCCCCGGGTCCAGGGGGTGAGCAGCCGTTGCGCGCCGAGGAGGAGCAGGTCGGCGGCGACGGCGATGACGACGCAGAGCACGGAGGCGGTGAGGACCTGGGCCTTGAAGTAGGTGTTCATGCCCGCGAAGATCAGGTTGCCGAGGCCGCCGTGGCCGACGATCGCGCCGATGGTGACGAGGGAGACGGCGGAGACGGTGGCGATGCGCAGGCCGGCCATGGCGGCGGGCAGCGCGAGGGGCAGTTCGACGGCGAGGAGCAGCCGGATCGGCCCGTAGCCGAGGCCGCGCGCGGCCTGCCGGGTCTCCTCGGGGACGGCGCGGAGTCCGGCGAGGACGTTCCGTACGAGCAGGGTCAGGGAGTACAGGACGAGCCCGGCGACCACGAGGGCGGCGGACAGCCCGTACAGCGGCAGCAGCAGCGAGAACATCGCGAGCGCCGGGATCGTGTACAGGAGGGTGGTGAGCCCGAGGACGGGCCCGGCCGCCCACCGCCAGCGGCGCGCCGCGACCGCGAGGGGCAGCGCGAGCAGCACGGCGAGGGCGATCGCGGCGCCGGTCAGCTGGAGGTGCTGGACGACGGCGTCGCCGAGGATCTCGCGCCGGGTGGAGAGGTAGTCGCCGCAGATCCACTCGTTGCGGGCGAGGCAGTCGTCGGGCGGCGCGGTCACCCTCCCATTCGAGGCGGTGGCCGGCCCCCGCGCACCCCGGCCGGGCCGTTCGGGGGCCGACCCGGGTGCGCGGGGGAAGGTCGGCGGGCCTGTCTTTCGGATCAGGCCGGATCAGGGAGCGGTGCCTGGTGCGTGCGATCGCAAGGCGGAGGAGGGAGTCAACGCGGTGGGGGCACCTCCCAGCGGTAGCTGGGGGAGTTGGCGACTGACGACAACGCGGCGAGCGTGCGTGCCAGGCACCGCGAGCCCGGCATGATCCGAAAGACAGGGCCTAGAGCGAGTTCAGGTCGACCGCGTCGGCCATCGCCTTGTAGCCGGCGTCCTTCAGGTGGATCAGGTCGCCGGAGACGTACTCCGCCCGGATCCGCTCGGGGTGCTCCGGGTCCGCCACCACGCCGTCGAAGTCGACGACGCCGTCGTACGCGCCGCTCGTGCGGATCCACTGGTTGACCTCGTTGCGGACGCGGTCGCCGCGCTCGGTCCAGTACGCGTACCCCTGGTAGGGCGGGAGGGTGGCTCCGATGACCTTCACGCCGCGGGCGTGGGCCTCGCGGATGAGCTGCCGGTGGCCGGCGACGATCTCGGCGGACGTGACGACGGGGCTGGGGGTGGTGCAGCGGTCCTGGGGGCCGTCGGGCAGGACGATGTCGTTGGTGCCCTGCAGGAGGATGACCGTGCGCACGTCGGGGCGGCCGAGCACGTCGCGCCGGAACCGGGAGAGGGCGCTCTCGCCGAAGCACGGGGAGTCGTTGAGGACCTTGTTGCCGCCGATGCCCAGGTTGAGCACGGGCCGCGTGCGGCCGTCGGCGACGAGACGGTCGGCCAGCGCGTCGGGGTAGCGGCGGTCGGCGCCGAAGGTCGAGCCGACGCCGTCCGTGAGGGAGTCGCCGAAGGCGACGACCGCGTCACGGCCGCGGCCCGGCGACTCCACCGGCTTCACGTCCACCCCGGCCAGGTAGTACCAGGACAGGCTCGGCGGCTCGGCGAACGCCTCGCCCGCCGCGTCCCGCAGATGGTCCCCGGACGCCCGGTACGTCAGGGTGTCGGCGAAGTTGTGGAAGGTCGCCGGGCCGGTGCGCCCCCGGAAGTGCAGGGTCACGGTGAGCTGTTCCAGGGCCCGTACGGGCAGGGCCACCGCGTCGCTCGACAGCTGCCCGCCCGCCGGGACGGTCACCCCGTCCGCCCCGCCGAACCGGACCTTCCGCACCGAGTCGGCCCGCACGGCCGCGCCGCCGGCACTGCGGGCGACGGTCGCGCCGGTCAGGCGGAGCGGGGCCGTCCCGTACACGTTGGAGAGCCGGATGCGCAGCGCCGAGCCCTCCGCGCCGACGCGGATCACCTGCCGCACGGACTGGTTGTCGAACCCCGCCTCGGACCAGTTGGGGTACCAGTCGGTGTGGGTGGGGGCCTGCGGGGCGGTGGCCCAGGCGCTGCGCCAGGGGGTGAACGCGGACGAGTCGGTGGTCGTGGCACCGGCGGGCGCGGCGGCGGTCATGAGGACGGCGGCCAGCGGGACGGACACGAAGATCTTCTTGGCAGTCATGCCGCTATGACGCCCCGCGCCGCCTGAATGTGACACGACGTGCCGCACGCACCTGGTGCGGAACGCGCGGCGGGCGAGGTGGGGCGAGCCCTCACCTGCGGTGGATCACCCGACTGCCGACCGTCTTGTCGTGAACGCCCAGACGATTCGGGCTGAGGGTGATCGAGGACACGTTGGCGACCAGGAGCACGGGTACGGCGTTGGCCACCAGATTCGTGACATGCCTGACCACTGCCGGGCCGTAGCCGAGCCGGGCGCCGTCGCTCGCGCGGATGACTTCGATCCCCATCAGGCGCTTGCCCGGAGTGCCGCCCCAGCGTGAGACGCACACCGGGGAATAGCCCAGCACGAAGGCGAGGAGCCATACGAAGGCCGCGGTACGCCAGGCGGTTCGCGCCGGGTCACCCGTGACGGCGAGGGCCTCGAGTATCGGGTCCAGTGTGAGAAGTGGGCCCAGAACGACTGCCACGGCGAGGGGAAGGTCGACGGCGACCGCGGCACAGCGACGCATGAGGCCGGCCGGAGCACCCGGAGTCGGACGAAGTTTCGGGGCTGGACCCAAAGACGGCAGGGGGCCGAGGTCGGTCCCTGAGGTCATCGTCACGTGGTTCTCCTGGCCGCTGGTCCGATCGGATCGGCGTGCACAGTAACCCGGAGGTCGGCCGGCGGTGGCCCGCGGGGTGTCCGGTCAGCCGGTCGAGAGGACCGCGATGACGTTGCCGGCCGGGTCCGTGAACCAGGCGATGGCGGGGCCGTGGGTGTCGCGCACGATGCCCTTCTCGTCGGCCTCGAAGCCGGGGTAGCGCTGGAACGTCGCCCCGCGTCCCACCAGCTCGTCGACGGCCCGGTCGATGTCGTCGACCTCGAAGTTGAGGATCGTGAAGGAGGCGGGGGTGTGGTTCTCCTTGGGGTAGACGAAGACCCGCGCCCCGCCGGGCAGGATGAGGTCCAGCATCCGCATCCCCTCCGGGCCGCCGGTCTCCTCCACCCTCAGGCCGAGGACGTCGCCGTAGAAGCCGCGGGCGGCGTCGAGGTCGTCGACCGAGAAGGAGCTGTACGCCTTGGTCTCGCCGAACATGTCGTGCTCCCTTCCGGGGGCCCGGTGCCCGGGCGCCCCTTCCAGGATCCTCCGACTCCGCCCCGCCGTCCTCAGGGGGCGATCGGCAGCTGCCGCTTGTGCTCGGTGAGCTCGTAGCGGCGGACGATGGTGGCGTACGCGGACTCCGCGACCGGCTTCCCCTCCAGGAAGTCGTCGATGTCGTCGTAGGTGACGCCCAGCGCGTCCTCGTCGGCCTTGCCCGGGTCGAGGGTCTCCAGGTCGGCCGTGGGGGTCTTCCACACCAGCGAGGCCGGGGCGCCCAGCTCGTCGGCGATCGCGCGGACCCGCCGCTTGGTGAGGCCGGTCAGCGGGACGACGTCGGCGGCGCCGTCGCCGAACTTGGTGAAGAAGCCGGAGACGGCCTCGGCGGCGTGGTCGGTGCCGACGACGAGGCCGTCGTGGGCGCCTGCGACGGCGTACTGGGCGATCATCCGCTGCCGGGCCTTGATGTTGCCCTGCACGAAGTCCTGGTGGTGGGCGTCCCGGAAGGTCGTCCCGCCCGCGAGGCAGGCCTCCAGGGCCGCGTCGCTGGCCGCCTTGACGTCCACGGTGAGGACCCGGTCGGCGCGGATGAAGCCGAGGGCGGTCTGCGCGTCCTGCTCGTCGGCCTGGACGCCGTACGGCAGGCGCATCGCGTAGAAGGTGGCGTCGTGGCCGGCGGCCCGGGCCCGCTCCACGGCGAGCTGGCAGAGCCGGCCGGCGGTGGTGGAGTCGACGCCGCCGCTGATGCCGAGGACGAGGGAGCGGAGCCCGCTGGAGGTGAGGTGCTCGGTGAGGAAGGCCACCCGGCGCTCGATCTCCGCCTTCGGGTCGAAGGTCTCGGCGACCTGGAGGTCCCGGGCGATCTGCAGCTGGAGGGCGGTGGACGCCGGGTCGGTCACGAAGGTCTCCTCGTCGGGGTCGGTCGACGGCGCACGGGAGTCACCCGAGGTGTACGGGGGTGCACCGGGGTCGACTCTACGCGTCGCCCGACCCGGCGACGGACGCCTCCGGGGTGCACAGCACCTCGACCCGCTGGACGAGGTTGTTGGCGAAGCCGCCGCGGTTCCACGGCGCGGTGAGGGGCTGGACGTTCCCCTCGGCGTCGGTGGCCCGCACGGTCAGGTGGCGCCGTCCCGGCGTCGCCGTCCAGGTGGCGCGCCAGGCGGACCAGGCCCAGGGGTGCGCGGGGTCCCGTGCGACCTCGGCGTCGGTCCAGGCCGCCCCGCCGTCCTCGCTGACCTCGACGCGGGTGACCGGGCCGTGCCCGGACCAGGCGCGCCCGGCGAGCGCCACGGGCCCGGGGCGGACGACGCGGGTGCGGGACATGAAGTCCGGGAAGCCCGGCGGCACCATCAGGGCCCGGGGCGCGATGAGGGTGACGGGCTCCCCCGGTTCGTCGGCCTCCCGGCGCAGGCGGTAGGCGACGCTCTGCTGGAAGCCGGTGTACGGGGCGTCGCCGAGCGTGATGTCGTGGAGCCACTTCACGTGCGCCATGCCGTACCAGCCGGGGACGACGAGCCGGAGCGGGCTGCCGTGCTGCGGCGGCAGCGGGGCGCCGTTCATCGCGTAGGCGACGAGGACGTCCCTGGCCGGGTCGGCGGCCGTCTCCAGGGGCAGGCTGCGCCGGTAGTCCTGCTCGACGCCCCGCTCGACGCCGTGGTCGGCGCCGGTGAACACCGCCTCGGCCGCGTCCTCGGCGATGCCGGCCTCCGCGAGGAGCGCGGCCAGCGGGACGCCGGTCCAGTCGGCGGTCCCCACGGCCTCCACCAGCCAGGGCTGGCTGACGGGGCGGGGCGCGAGCAGGGCCCGGCCGTTCCCGGCGCATTCCAGGGTGACCCGGCGGGTGACGGCGGGCCGGTCGCGGAGCGCCGCCAGGTCGAGGTCGAGCGGGCGCAGGACCCGGCCGCCGACGGTGAGCCGCCAGTTGTCGGCGTCGGTGGCGGGGATGTCGTAGTGCACGAGGACGTAGTGGAGTCCGGGCGGGGTGACGTCGTACCGCAGGGCCTCCAGGGGCAGTCCGTGGTTGCGGGCGGCGAGGGCGAGCTCGTGCGGGGTGACGCCCTCGTCGGGGCCGGCGACGCGCCCCGGTGTGCTGATGTCGCTCAGACCACTCAGGGATCCGTCCATGCCCTCATCGTCCGCCCGGGCGAGGGGGGCGGCACGTCGGGCCCGGTCGGTCCGCGCCCGCGCGGCCGGGTCCGGCTCGTCGGGCCCGGGGGCGAGCGGGTTCTCTCAGGCCTGCCGGGGGCCGCGCAGGGCCCGGTCGAGGCCGTCCTGCGGGAGGCCGGTGAGGGCGCGGACGAAGATCTCCTCGTAGGCGGGTTCGCCGATCGTGGCGCGAGCCGTGTCGGTGTACTTCTCGTGCAGGGCGCGCAGTCCGGGCAGGCCGCGCCGGGGCTGGCCGGTGGAGCGCCAGTACGCCTCGCCCGTCCCGCTCACGTCGGCCGCCCGCTCGCCGTCCCCGGCGGCCGCGAGGGCGGTGGCGAGGACGTCGAGGCCGAGGGCGACGCCGAGGCTCGCGCCGAGGCCTCGGGTGCCTTCCAGCATGGCGCGGGCGTGGCCGGAGGCGGCCGCCGGGTCGCCCTCCAGGAGGCCGGTGAGCGCGAGCTGGTACTCGAGCGCGGTGCGGGTCCAGTGTTCGTCGAGCTCTTCGCAGAGGGCGCGGAGGCGCAGCGCCCGTTCCCGGGCCTCGGCGAGCCGGCCGAGGCCGGTGAGGGCGAAGACCCGGACGAGGTGGCAGCGCAGCCGGGCGGCCGAGTCGGCGGGGCCGCCGGGGGCGGCGTCGAGGACGTGGCCCACGACGACGTACGCGGCCATGGGCCGGCCGGTGGTCAGGGCGAGGAGCCCGGCGAGGGCGGCGGCGTCGAGGGTGAGGTCGCCGGGGCCCGGAGTCGTCTCGTACGAGGGGTGCTCGGTGTACTCCGTGTATCTGGCCTCGCGGGCGCAGCGCTCGCTGACGTCCTGGGCGGGGCCGAACTCGCCCTGGAGGACCAGGGTGACGCCGAGCGCCCACAGGGCGCGGGCCCGGACGCGGCCGCGGGCCCCGGCGAGGAGCAGGGCCTGTTCGAGGCCGTCGCGGGCCTCGCGGAGGCGGCCGCGGCAGGACCAGGCGAAGGCGACGGAGCCGATGAGGTCGAGGGCGGCGTCGGGGTCGGTGCGCAGCAGCCGGTCGAGGGCGGTGCGCAGGTCGGTGTGGTGGGCGTCGACGGTCCGGTACCAGCGGAGCTGGCGGGCGCCGTGCCATTCGGTCTCGGCCCGGCGGGCCAGGGCCCGGAAGTGGGCGGCGTGCCGGTCGGCGACCGTTCCGGTCCCGCCGGTCCGGTCCAGCCAGGTCGCCCCGTACTCGCGGATGGTGTCGAGCATGCGGAACCGGCCTGCGGCGTCCGGCGGGCGGACCACGGAGGAGCGGACGAGTCCGTCGAGCGCCTCGGGCAGGGTCGTGCCGTCCAGGGGGCCGCCGGAGCACACGGCGGTCGCGGAGGCGAGGTCGAAGGGGCCGCGGAAGACGGAGAGCCGGGCCCATAGGAGGCGTTCGAGGGAGGTGCTCAGCTCGTGGCTCCAGCCGATGGCGGCGCGCAGGGTCCGGTGGCGGCTGGGCCAGACCCGCTCGGGGTGGGCGAGCAGGTCGAAGCGGGCTTCCGGCGGGGCGTCGAGGCGGGTGCCGAGCTGGTCGCGGACGGCTTCGGCGCCTTGCAGGCGGATCTGCGCGGCGGCGAGTTCCAGGGCGAGCGG
This sequence comes from Streptomyces sp. NPDC055815, assembly GCF_053616475.1. NCBI lineage: Bacteria > Bacillati > Actinomycetota > Actinomycetes > Kitasatosporales > Streptomycetaceae > Streptomyces > Streptomyces sp. NPDC055815. Next base: position 30,447 of record NZ_JBSHDU010000072.1, read on the forward strand.
GATGCCTTCGAGGCGTACGCAGATCTCGCCGGCGGGCCCGGCGGCGGGGAAGTCCTCCCCGGCGGCGCGGCGGAGCAGTTCGAGGGCGTCGCCGCCGGCGGGCGGCAGCGGGTCGAGGGCGACGACCTGTTCCCCTGCGACGCCGAGGGGGCGACGGCTGGTGGCGAGGACGGTGAGTCCGGGGGCGGCGGCGAGGAGTTCGGTGACGAGCCGCGCGCAGGGTTCGGCGAGGTGCTCGCAGGAGTCGAGGACGAGCAACAGCCGGTCGTCGGCGAGCCGGCGGCAGAGTCCGGTGGTGGCCATGCCGGGGGTGTGGTCGGCGAGGTCGACGGAGTCGGCGACGAGCGCGACGAGGAGCCGGTCGCCGTCGAGCTGGCCGAGGTCGGTCCACCAGGCGCCGTCCGGGTGTCCGTCGGCGGCGCGGTGCGCGGCGCGCAGCGCGAGCCGGGTCTTCCCGACTCCCCCGACGCCGGTCACGGTGACGAGGCGGTGTTCCGCCAACGCGGCGGACACGCGCTCCAGTTCCGTGCGGCGTCCCACGAAACCGGGGTTCTCGTCCGGCAGATGTCCACGCACGGGAGCAGTCTCCCCCATGACCGTCCCGAACGGACCCGCGGAACCGGTTCGTTATGCGGTCGATCCGGTCGCGCCGCTGCGACCGGGCGTAATTCGGTTGACCCGGCCCGAGGGTGGCGCTGGACTGTGGCGGCGCGTCACAAGCCGTGACGCCCTTGCTCGGGGAGGCAGCAGTACCGATGGAGATCCGTCCCACCACCGACCAGGACCTCGGCGTCTTCGTCGACACGGTCCACACCGCGTTCGGGCTCTTCCCCAGCACGCCCGACGAGGACGGCGGCGGGGTCCTCTGGGCGGCGTACGAGATGGACCGGGGCGTGCTGGCCCTGACGGAGGACGGGCGGGCCGTCGGGACCGCGGGCGCGTACTCCTTCGAGCTGACGCTGCCCGGTGACGTCCTCGTCCCGGTCGGCGGGGTGACGGCCGTGACCGTGCTGCCCTCGCACCGGCGCCGGGGCACGCTGACCGCGATGATGCGCCACCAGCTGAAGGAGCTCCGGTCCAGGGGCGAGTTCCTCTCCGTGCTCCTGGCCTCCGAGGCCACGATCTACGGCCGGTTCGGCTACGGGCCCGCGACGTACACGCAGCGGCTCACCGTGCCGACCGGGCGGGCCGCCCCGGCCGCGGCCCGGGCGCTCGGGAAGGGCCGCGCCCCGGCGGCGGCCGGCTCGATCGAGGTCCTGCGACGGTCCGGGTGCGGGGAGATCCTGGAGGCGGTGTACGACCGCTACCGCCGTACGCAGCCCGGTGCGCTGTCCCGGCCGCACCGGTGGTGGGAGCTGCGCGCGGGGCAGCCGCCGATCTCTCCCGCACCGCGGTACGTCGCCGTCCACCGGGACGCCGACGGCGTCCCGGACGGGTACGCCAGCTACACGATCGGCGAGGGCACCCTCACGGTCGACGAGACGATCGCCGCCGACGACGCCGTCTTCACGGCGCTGGCCCGGTTCGCGCTCGAACACGACCTCGTCGCCAAGGTCGTCTACAAGCACTTCCCGCCGGAGCACCCGCTGCGCTGGCAGTTCGAGGACTTCCGCGCGGGCGAGGTGAGCAACCACACCGACTGGCTGTGGGTGCGGCTGCTCGACATCCCGGGGGCGCTGACGGCACGCGGCTGGTTCACGGACGGCGAGCTGGTCCTCGACGTGGACGACCCGTTCCTCGGCGAGCACGGCCGCTATCTGCTGACCGTCCGGGACGGCAAGGCCGACTGCGCCCCGACGGACCGGGAGCCGGACCTGTCCCTGGACGTGCGGGACCTGGGCGCGGTCTACCTCGGCGGCACCGCCCCGAGCACCCTCGTGCGCGCGGGGCACATCCGGGCCCACCGGCCGGGGGCGGCCGCGCTCGCCGACGCGCTGTTCCGCGGGGAGGGCGCCCCGCACTGTCTGCACTGGTTCTGACCGTGGGGTGAGGTGTTCACCCTCCCTTGACCGTCACCTCGACCGAGTGCCACCCCTGGGCGCCGTCGGGCATGGTGTCGGTGCGGTGTTCCGGCTGGGTGGTGCCGGTGCCGTCGGTGGCGCGGACGGTGAGGGTGTGGCGGCCGGGGGTGGCGGCCCAGGGGTGGACCCACTGGCGCCAGGTGTCGCTGCTGTCGACGGCGGCGAGCCTGGCGTCCTGCCAGGGGCCGTCGTCGATCCGTACCTCCACCCGGCGGATGCCGCGGTGCTGGGCCCAGGCGACCCCGGCGATCATCACGGTGCCGGCGGCGGGGCGGGAGAGGCCGCGCGGGGTGTCGATGCGGGACTGCGTCTTGACGGGGGCCTGGGCCGCCCAGCCGCGGGGCACCCAGTAGGCGTCGTACGCGGCGAAGGTGGTGAGCTCGATCGACTCGATCCACTTGCAGGCGGAGACGTAGCCGTACAGGCCGGGGACGAGCATGCGGACGGGGAAGCCGTGGCTGAAGGGCAGGGGTTCGCCGTTCATCCCGAAGGCGAGGAGGGCGTCGCGGCCGTCCATGACCGTCTCGACGGGGGTGCCGATGGTCATGCCGTCGACGGAGCGGGCGACCAGCTGGTCGGCGGGGCCGCCCTCGGAGGGCGGGCGGACGCCGGCCTCGCGGAGCAGGTCGGCGAGGCGGACGCCGAGCCAGCGGGCGTTGCCGGCGTACGGGCCGCCGACCGGGTTGGAGACGCAGTTCAGGGTGATGTCCCGTTCCACCACCGGCCGGGCCATCAGCTCCCGCAGGGTCAGGGTGCGTTCCTCGCGGACTCCGCTGCCGTGGATGCGGAGGTGCCAGCGGTCGGCGTCGACCTTGGGCACGATGAGCGCCGTGTCGACGCGGTAGAAGTCGCGGTTGGGGGTGACGAAGGAGCTGATGCCGGGGACGTCGAGCTGCGCTCCGGCGGGCACGGCCGGTGCGGGCGAGGCGGGCCGGGGCAGGCGCAGCGCCGCGCGGGAGGCGGCGGCGTTCTCCTGTACGGGGGTGCCGACGGAGCGGGCGAAGGCGGCGGCTCCGGTCGCGGCGAGGCCGGTGGTGGCGGCGACGATCAGGAAGCCGCGCCGGTCCGCCTGAGCGGTTCCGGGCCTCGGGGTGAGGAGCCGGCCGATCAGGACGTACAGGAGGAGGGCGCCGGCGGCGGCTCCGACGAGGGACGGCACGGCGTCCATGGCCGACGTGGAGTCGGGACGGGTGACCGCGGCGAGGGCCCCGAGGACGCCGAAGGCGGCGACGGCCGCCGTGCCGAGCAGCCGGTGGCGCAGGGCGAGCAGCCCGACGGCGAGGGCGAGCACGGCGAGGAGGAGCAGGATGCCGAGCTGGAGGACGGTCTTGTCGCTCTCGCCGAAGACCCGGATCGCCCACTCCTTGACGGCCGCCGGGGTGCGGTCGACGACGGCGCCGCCGACGGCCGCGACGGGGCCGGCCTCGGGGCGCACCCAGAAGGAGACGAGGTCCGCGACGGCCAGGGAGACGTAGGCCGAGACCAGTCCGCCGAGCGCGGCGAGGAGTCGGTCGGTGCGGGTGGATTCGTGGTGCGGGTCGCGCGGGGTCCTGATGGCGTCGTTCATGGTGGGTGTTTCGGCACGACGGACCCCGCGGTCGGGCGGTGTCACCCGTATGGGTCTCAGCGTGTCTCCGGGTGCTCCCCGGGTACCGCCAGGTCCTCCACCGCCTCGACGCCGACGACCGCTCCGGTGGACTTCTTGCCGCGCCGCAGCCGGCGTTCGAGCCAGGAGGCGAAGGTGGTGAGGGCGAAGTTGAGGGCGACGAAGATGACGGCGACGACGGTGAAGCAGGCGATGGTGTTGGCGCCGTAGTTGGCGCTCATCGGGCGTACGGAGGCGAGGAGTTCGGAGAAGCCGAGCATCGCGCCGCCGAGGGCGGTGTCCTTGACGATGACGACGAGCTGACTGACGAGGGCGGGCAGCATGGCGGTGACGGACTGCGGCAGCAGGACGTACATCATGGTCTGGCCCTTGCGCATGCCGATGGCCTTGGCCGCGTCGGTCTGACCGGCGGGGAGGGCCAGGATGCCGGCGCGGACGACCTCGGCGAGCACGGAGGCGTTGTAGAGGACGAGGCCGGTGACGACGGCGTACAGGGGCCGGGTGTCCGGGCTGATGTCGGTGAACTCGGCGTAGGCGGCGTTCGCGAAGAGCATCAGGATCAGGACGGGGATCGCCCGGAAGAACTCGACGACGGTGCCGGCCACGGCGCGGACGGTGCGGTGGTCGGAGAGCCGGAAGATGCCGAGGAGCGCGCCCAGGGGCAGGGCGATGACCATGGCCAGTGCGGCGGCGATCACGGTGTTCTTCAGGGCGGGCAGGATGTACGTCTCCCAGACGCGGGCGTCGGTGAAGAAGGGCGCCCACTTGGACCATTCGAGCTGGTTCTTGGCGGCGAGGCTCGCCACGACCCACCACACGACGGCGGCGAGCGCGATCAGGAACAGCAGCGTCCAGAGGAGGTTGCGGCGTCGGGCGCGCGGGCCGGGGACGTCGTAGAGGACGGTGGGCTTGGTCTTCACCGCTTCACCGCCACCTTCTTGGCCACCCAGCCGAGCAGGAGGCCGGTGGGCAGGGTGAGGCAGAGGAAGCCGACGGCGAAGATCGCGGAGATGAGGATGAGCTGGGCCTCGTTCTCGATCATCTCCCGCATCAGCAGGGCCGCTTCGGCGACGCCGATGGTGGCGGCCACGGTGGTGTTCTTGGTGAGGGCGATGAGGACGTTGGCGAGGGGGCCGACGACGGAGCGGAAGGCCTGCGGGAGCACGATGAGGCGCAGGACCTGCGGGAAGTTGAGGCCGATGGCGCGGGCGGCCTCGACCTGTCCGAGGGGGACGGTGTTGATGCCGGAGCGGAGGGCCTCGCAGACGAAGGCGCTGGTGTAGGCGGTGAGGCCGAGGATGGCGAGCCGGAAGTTGATGGTGGTGAACTTGTCGGCGCCGAGGCTGACCCCGAGGGTCTGGAAGAGGCCGAGCGAGGTGAAGACGATGATGACGGTGAGGGGGATGTTGCGGACGATGTTGACGTAGGCGGTGCCGAAGCCCCGCATGAGGGGGACGGGGCTGACGCGCATCGCGGCCAGCAGCGTCCCCCAGACGAGGGAGCCGATCGCGGAGTAGACGGTGAGCTGCACCGTCACCCAGAAGGCTCCGAGCAGGTCGTACCCTTCGAGGAAGTCGAACACGGCTGCCTGCTCACTGGACGACGACGCCGATCTTCGGGGCCGGCTCGTTCTTGTAACCGGCCGGACCGAAGTTCTTGTCGACCGCCGCCTGCCACGAGCCGTCGGCGACCATCTTCTCCAGGGCCGCGTTGATCTTGGCCTTGAGCTCGCTGCCCTTCTGGACGCCAATGCCGTAGTTCTCGTTGCTCATCTTGAAGCCGCCGAGCTTGAACTTGCCCTTGAACTCGGGCTGCGCGGCGTATCCGGCGAGGATCGAGTCGTCGGTGGTGACGGCGTCGATGACGCCGTTCTCCAGTCCGGTCAGGCACTCGGAGTAGCCGCCGTACTCCTGGAGCTGGGCGTCGGGGGCGATCTTGTCCTTGACGTTCTGTGCGGAGGTCGAGCCGGTGACCGAGCAGAGCTTCTTGTTGTTCAGGTCGGACGGCTTCTTGATCGAGTCGTCATCGGCCCGGATCAGCACGTCCTGGTGGGCCAGGAGGTACGGGCCCGCGAAGTCGACCTTCTCGGCCCGCTTGGGGTTGATCGAGTACGAGGCCGCGATGAAGTCCACGTCGCCGCGCTGGAGCAGGGTCTCCCGGTCGGCGCTCTTGGCCTCCTTCCAGACGATGTCCTTCGGGTCGTGGCCGAGCTGCTTGGCGATGTACGTCGCCACGTCGACGTCGAAGCCGGTGTACTTGCCGTCGGGGGTCTTCAGGCCGATGCCGGGCTGGTCGTATTTGATGCCGACGGTGATCTTGTCGCCGTTGTCGCGGTGCGCGCCGGCCGCGCCGTTCGCGAATCCGGCGGAGGTGAAGGAGAGCACGACGGCCGCGGCGGCGGCGACGGTGGCCCTGCTGGTCCTGAGCGTGTTCATGAGGATCACCTCTGAGGGCTGAACAGGTCAGTGGTGGAGGATCTTGGACAGGAAGTCCTTGGCGCGCTCGCTGCGCGGGTTGCTGAAGAACTCGTCCGGGGAGGTCTCCTCGACGATCCGGCCGTCGGCCATGAAGACCACGCGGTTGGCGGCGGAGCGGGCGAAGCCCATCTCGTGGGTGACGACCACCATCGTCATGCCGTCCCGGGCCAGTTGCTGCATGACCTCCAGGACCTCGTTGATCATCTCGGGGTCGAGCGCGGAGGTCGGCTCGTCGAAGAGCATCACCTTCGGTTCCATGGCGAGGGCGCGGGCGATCGCCACGCGCTGCTGCTGGCCCCCGGAGAGCTGGGCGGGGTACTTGTCCGCCTGGGAGGCGACGCCGACCCGGTCGAGAAGGGCGCGGGCCCTCTCCTCGGCCTTCTTCCGGTCCTTCTTGCGGACCTTGATCTGCCCGAGGGTCACGTTGTCGAGGACGGTCTTGTGCGCGAAGAGGTTGAAGGACTGGAAGACCATGCCCACATCGGCCCGCAGGGCCGCCAGTTCGCGCCCTTCCGCGGGCAACGGCCGCCCGTCGACGACGATCTCGCCCGCGTCGATGGTCTCCAGGCGGTTGATCGCCCGGCACAGCGTCGACTTCCCCGAGCCCGAGGGCCCGATGACGACGACGACCTCGCCGCGGTGGATCGTGAGGTCGATGGACTGGAGGACGTGCAGGGGGCCGAAGTGCTTGTCGACCCCGCGCAACACGACGAGCTGGTCGCCACCGTCCGGGACGGGCATGGCACCCTCCAGGGTCACGCCCCCCGCTTGCCGCTCCCTCCTCACGTTCATGCTCCGCCCTCGGCCCGGCGCGCGCACTCCGGACGAAGGGTGTACGGAGGGTGGTGCCGGGACCACCCTGCGCTCCGGCACCCGGTCGGCCGGTCGGGACCCTGCACGTGGGGGCGGGCGGGCCCACACTGGGGGTGGGAGTCGAGTGTGCGAGGAGGGTCCGCCATGACGAGAGCCGCGCCCAAGGTCAGCACGTTGCCCCCGGAGCACCGGGAGCGCCTGATGGCCTTCGCGGAGGACGTGTACTTCGAGTCCGGCCACCGCCTGTTCGAGGAGCAGCAGCACGCCGACCGGTTCTGGATCGTGAAGACGGGCGCGGTGACCCTGGACGCGAAGGTGCCGGGCCGGGGGGCGCCCGTGATCGAGACCCTGCGCCACGGCGAGCTGGTCGGTCTTTCCTGGATGTTCCCGCCGTATCTGTGCCAGTCGGGGGCCGAGGCGATGACGCCGGTGCGGGCGTACGAGTTCGACGCCCCGGCCGTCCGGTCGATGTGCCGCTCCGACACGGAGTTCGGCGCCTCGGTCATGTTCTGGGTGGGGGCGATCCTCGCCCACCGTCTCCATGTGACCCGGGTCCGGCTCCTGGACCTGTACGCACCGCACGGGAGCGGCATCCTGGCCTGACCGGCACCACACCTGTCTTTTTCGGCACGGCACGAAGGCCGGCCGGCGAGGATCTCCCGCCGGCCGGCCTTCGTCCCGGGCGGCCTTCGACCCGGGCGGGAGGGGGCTACCGGGCGGTACGGTGGAGGTGCAGCACCGCACCATCCCGTACGCACACTCCGGCGAGGAGCGGCGAGGCCCGCATGAGCGACCCGACGACGGCACGCGAGGCGATCGCCCTCGTCACCGACGACTTCACCGAACTCCCCTTCGCGGAAGGCCCGCTGACCGGCGAAGGACCCATCGGCTGGCCCGGCTACTCGGCCGCGCACGCGCGTGCCGCCGAGCGCACCGGCGAGACCGAGTCGGTGGTCTGCGGCACGGCCGTGGTGGGCGGGGTGGAGGCGGTACTGATCTCCTTCGAGTTCCGCTTCCTCGGCGGGTCCCTCGGGGAGCGGACGGGTGCGCGGGCCGCCGCCGCCCACGCCCTGGCCCGGGCCCGCCGACTGCCCGTGGTCGTTCTGCCGGCCACCGGCGGCAGCCGGATGCACGAGGGCATGCGCGCCCTCCTCCAACTCCAGTACCTGGCACGCGAGTCCGAGCTGACCCGGGCGGCGGGGCTGCCGCAGATCGCGGTCCTGCGCGATCCGACGACGGGCGGCGGCTGGGCCACGCTCGGCGCCGGCTCCGATGTCGTCCTGGCCCTGCCGGGCGCGCAGGTCGGTTTCGCCGGCTCCCGCGTACGGCCGCCGGACGCGGACCCGGCGGCGTACACCGCCGAGGCGCAGCTGGCCCACGGTCACCTCGACGCGATCGTGCCGCCCGCCGCGCTGCGCGAGACCCTCGGACGCTGGCTGTCGCTGCTCGTCCGCCCTGCCGAGGGCCCGGTGCCGCCGCCGTACGCGCTCGGCGACCCGGGCGTGCCGCCCGCCGCGAGCGGCCGGGAGGCGGTGGCGCGGGCCCGGCACCCCGACCGGCCGCGGGCCGAGGCGTACCTCGACGCCCACTTCACCCTGCGCGAGGAGATCTCCGGTGACCGCTGCGGGGGCGTCGACCCGGGCATGCGGTGCGGCTTCGGGCGGCTGCCCGGCGGCCGTACCGTCGCCTACGCGGCGCAGTGCGGCACCGCGACCCGCCCGGCGGGCTTCCGCACGGCGGCCCGCCTCGTCCGTCTCGCCGACCGCCTCGGCATCCCGGTGCTCACCCTGATCGACACCCCGGGCGCGGCGAACGACCCGGAGGCGGAACGCGCGGGCGCGGGCCCGGCCATCGCCGAGCTGTTCGGCGCCGTCGCCGCCGCGCGCACCCCGCTCACCTCGCTGCTCATCGGCGAAGGCGGTTCGGGCGGTGCGCTCGCCCTCGCCGCCCCGGGCAACACCTGGGCCACGCCCGACGGTTACTTCTCGGTGATCGCGCCCGAACTGGCCACCGCGATCCTCAAACAGGCCCCCGACGAGTCCGCGACGACGGCCGACCGACTCCGCCTGCGCCCCCAGGACCTCGTGGACCTGGGTGTCGTCCTGGGGGTCGTGGAAGGAGCGCCCGAAGGGTCTCAGTGACCGCCCAGGGCCCGCTTCAGCTCGGCCTTGTCCATCGAGGAACGGCCGTGGATGTTGCGGCGCTGGGCCTCGGCGTACAGCTGGTCGTACGTGGGCCCCTCCGAGCCGCTGTGCGAGCGCTTCCCGCCACGACGCGAGGACGACATGTCCTGCGTCGAGCTCTTGCTCGCGGTCTTCGACTCGCCGGACCGCGCCCGCTCCTTGTTCACGGTGCGCGCGGCGATCTCCTCCGCCCGCTTCCTGCTCTCGCCCCGGTCCAGAGCGCTCTCCTTGATGTGCTCGTACTGGCGCTCCCGCTTGGCGTTCGATCCGCGCGGCATGATCCGCTCCTCTCCGTCGGAGACGACTGCCCCCACGTGCGGCGGCTGCCCGCCCCGGTGCGATCTAATCCGGCCGCCCCGTCGCCCTTCCCGGCGGGCCGCTGATCTCCAGCCACACCACCTTGCCCACGGCCCCCGGGCCCTTGTCGCGGCTTCCCCAGTCGCCGGCCAGCCGGTCCAGGACCATCAGCCCGTGCCCGCCGGGCAGCGCCGCGGACCGGGCCGTCCGGACGCGCGGATGCTCCGGGCTGGCGTCCGACACCTCCACGCGCAGCCGGCCGCCCCCGTGCCGCAGGACGAACTCCTCCGGACCTCCGGCGTGCAGACAGGCGTTGGTGACGACCTCCGACACCAGCAGCAGGACGTCCTCGACGCGCTCCTCCGCCTCCTCGCCGTCCGCCGGGAGCCACCCCCAGTCGGTCAGGGCCTTCGCCGTGAAGTCACGGCAGCGCGAGACGACCCCGCGGGTCCCGTGCAGCACGAGCCTGCGGACCTGGTGCGGGGGCGTGGCGTCGCCGTCGTCACCACCGTCCACTCGCCCACCTCCTCCCACCCAGTCTCGGACACGCGGCCCCATTCGACGAGCGGCGCCCCGGTCCACCCCCGTGTGGGCAATCGTCCCGCCGGGGCGGGACGGGTGGGCACACGGGACGGCGCGCCCAGCGGCGCCTCCGCGTTCCGCGCCTGGACCCGCACCTCGACGGCGCCGTCACCCGGGGTGCGGGTCCAGGCGCGTAAGCCTCTGGCGCCGGCAAGGGCGCCGTCCGTTGT
>NZ_JBSHDU010000073.1:0-40158 GCF_053616475.1 Streptomyces sp. NPDC055815
CTCTTCCCGGAAGTTTCGAAGATCGAACCGGGCGAAAATGCTTGGACCCCGGGTGCGCCGACGCGGGAGACTCCTTTTGCTCACCTTCAGTACGACTGCACAGGGTTGGGTATGGGATCACCTGAATCACGCGAAGGTTTGCCGAACAAAGGTTCGGTCCTCCTCGCGGTCCGCTTCTACGCACGGGAACTGGTCCGCCTCCGGTGGCTGACCGCTCCCGCCCTCCTCCTTCCGGCGCTCGGCAACATCGGCATCAACTACATCGCCCCGCTCGTCGTCGCCAAGCTCGTCGGCCGCATCGCCGGCGACGGCACCGGCGGAGGGCTCGACACGCTCCTTCCGTACGTCCTCGTCTTCGCAGGTGTCCTCCTGCTCGGAGAGGCCCTGTGGCGCGTCGGGCTGCACTGCCTCAACCGCCTCGACGCACGCGGCATCGAGAACCTGTACGTCATCGGCATGGACGAACTGTTCGCCAAGGACGCCGCGTTCTTCCACGACAACTTCGCCGGATCACTGACCAAACGGGTCCTGAGTTTCGCCTCCCGCTTCGAGGAATGCGTCGACACCCTGACCTTCTCGGTCATGGGCAGCTTCGTGCCGCTGATCTTCGCGTCGGTGGTGCTCTGGCAGTACGACCCGCTGCTCGTGGCCGGACTCCTGCTCCTCATCGCGGTCACGGGCATCGGCGTGGCACCGCTGATCCGGCGCCGCCAGGCGCTCGTCGCCCAGCGCGAACAGGCGATCGCCCGGGTCTCGGGCCACGTCGCCGACAGCCTGACGAACATGGACACGGTCCGGTCCTTTGGCGCCGAGCGGCGCGAGGCCGCCGAACACCGGTCTCGCGTCGCGGAGTCGCGGAAGCTCACCCTGCGCTCCTGGGACTACGGCAACCTGCGCATCGACACGCTCGTCGCGCCGATGTCCGTCCTGACGAACGTCCTGGGACTCGTCCTCGCCGTCGCCCTCGGCGGGGGAGAGCACGGCGTCGAGGCCGTCATCGTCGCCTTCACGTACTACGCCAACGCCACCCGGATCATGTTCGAGTTCAACCAGATCTACCGGCGCCTGGAGAGCTCGATGACGGAGGCCGCGCAGTTCACCGAACTTCTCCTCGAAGAGCCGACCGTCCTCGACCCGGAATCCCCGGAACCCCTCAGGCCCGAGGACGCCCAGGTGCGGTTCGAGAAGGTGACCTTCGCCCACGCGGGCGCGAAGCCGCTCTTCGAGGGCCTCGACCTGGACGTGCCCAGCGGCGCGAAGATCGGATTCGTGGGCCGGTCCGGCGGCGGCAAGACCACGCTCACCCGGCTGCTCCTGCGGATGACCGACATCGACGGCGGCCGGATCACGATCGGCGGCCAGGACATCAGCAGGCTCCGGCAGACCGAACTGCGCAGCATGATCGCGTACGTGCCGCAGGACCCCGCCATGTTCCACCGCACCCTCCGGGAGAACATCGCCTTCGCCCGGCCGGACGCCACCGACGCCGAGATCCGGCGCGCGGCCGAGGCGGCGCACGTCACCGAGTTCGCGGACGCGCTCCCCGATGGCTTCGACACCATGGTCGGCGAGCGCGGCGTGAAGCTGTCCGGCGGCCAGCGCCAGCGGGTCGCCCTCGCCCGGGCGATCCTGCGCGACGCGCCGATCCTCCTGCTCGACGAGGCGACCAGCGCCCTGGACTCCGAGAGCGAGGTCCTCGTCCAGGACGCCCTGTGGAGGCTCATGGACGGACGGACCGCGCTCGTGGTGGCCCACCGGCTGTCCACGGTGGCCACGATGGACCGGCTCGTCGTCCTCGACCGCGGACGGATCGTCGAGCAGGGCAGCCACCAGGAGCTGCTCACCGCCGAGGGGGCGTACGCGAGGCTGTGGCAGCACCAGTCCGGCGGCTTCCTCGACGACACCCCCGCGGGGGCCGGCGTGGGCTGACGCCGGCCCCCGCCGGGGGTTGTCCACAGGTTGCTCCGGGCGGGGCCGGGGTGTCGGTGCGGGCGGCTAGGCTTCAGAAATGGTCCTTTCCGACGCCTCTGCCCCTCCGGCCGCTCCTGACTCCACCGCCGAGATCTCCGACGCCGCTCGGGTGCTCCACCGCGTCTTCGGCTACAGCTCCTTCCGCGGGGAGCAGCAGGAGATCATCGAGCAGGTCGTCGGCGGCGGCGACGCGCTCGTCCTGATGCCGACGGGCGGCGGCAAGTCGCTCTGCTACCAGATCCCGGCCCTGGTCAGAGCGGGCACGGGCGTCGTGATCTCGCCCCTCATCGCCCTCATGCAGGACCAGGTGGACGCGCTCCGGGCGCTCGGCGTGCGGGCCGGCTTCCTGAACTCGACCCAGGACCCGTACGAGCGGCAGGCCGTCGAGCAGGCGTTCCTCGCCGACGAGCTGGACCTGCTCTACCTGGCCCCGGAGCGGCTCCGCACCGAGGGCACCCAGCGGCTGCTCGACCGGGGCACCGTGTCGCTCTTCGCGATCGACGAGGCACACTGCGTCGCCCAGTGGGGCCACGACTTCCGGCCCGACTACCTCGCCCTCTCCATGCTCCACGAGCGGTGGCCGAAGGTGCCGCGGATCGCGCTGACGGCGACGGCCACCGAGGCCACCCACGCCGAGATCGCGAAGCGGCTCGGACTGGAGGACGCCCGGCACTTCGTCGCCGGCTTCGACCGGCCGAACATCCAGTACCGCATCGTCCCGAAGAACAACCCGCTCAAGCAGCTCCTTGAGCTGATCAGGACCGAGCACGACGGGGACGCGGGCGTCGTCTACTGCCTGTCCCGGGCCTCGGTGGAGAAGACGGCGGCCGCCCTCGTGGAGCAGGGCATCGACGCCGTCCCGTACCACGCCGGCATGGACGCCCGGGTGCGCGCGGCCAACCAGGCCCGCTTCCTGCGGGAGGACGGGGTCGTCGTCGTGGCGACCATCGCCTTCGGCATGGGCATCGACAAGCCGGACGTACGGTTCGTGGCCCATCTCGACCTGCCGAAGTCGGTCGAGGGCTACTACCAGGAGACCGGCCGCGCCGGCCGTGACGGGGAGCCCGCCACGGCCTGGCTGGCGTACGGCCTCCAGGACGTCGTCCAGCAGCGCAAGATGATCGACGGCTCCGAGGGCGACGAGACGCACCGCCGTTCCCTGGCCCTGCACCTGGACGCGATGCTCGCCCTGTGCGAGACGGTCGACTGCCGCCGCGTGCGGCTCCTGGAGTACTTCGGCCAGTCCGGCAAGCCCTGCGGGAACTGCGACACCTGCCTGACGCCCGGCGAGTCCTGGGACGGGACCGTTGCCGCGCAGAAGCTGCTGTCCACGGTGTGGCGGCTGGCCAAGGAGCGGCGCCAGAAGTTCGGCGCCGGGCAGATCATCGACATCCTCCAGGGCAAGCGGACCGCGAAGGTCATCCAGTTCGACCACGACCAGCTGTCGGTGTTCGGGGTCGGCTCCGACCTGGGCACCGCCGAGTGGCGCGGGGTCGTCCGCCAGCTCCTCGCGCAGCGGCTGCTCGCGGTGGAGGGCGACTACGGGACGCTCGTGCTGACCGAGGACAGCGGCGAGGTCCTCGGCGGACGCCGCCAGGTCCCGATGCGCAAGGAGAAGGCGGCCGCCCCCGCCCGGAAGGAGTCCGCGGCCCGCTCCGGCAAGGGCGCCCGCGTGCCGGTCGACCTGCCCGCGGCCGCCGTGCCGGTCTTCGAGGCCCTCCGTGCCTGGCGGGCCGCGACGGCCCGCGAGCAGGGCGTGCCGGCGTACGTCGTCTTCCACGACGCGACGCTGCGCGAGATCGCGACCCGGATGCCCGGCACCGTCGAGGAGCTCGGCACCGTCGGCGGCGTCGGCGAGGCCAAGCTCACGAAGTACGCCGAGGGCGTTCTCGACGCCCTGGCCCAGGCCGGCGGCACCGGGACGGGCACGGCATCCGAGTCCGCGGCCGGAACCTCCGCGACCCCGGCTTCGGCGCCGCCTGCCACGTCCGCGCCCGCCACGTCCGCGCCCGCCACGTCGGTGCCTGGCGCCGCCGCTCCGCGGGCGATGCACGACGCCGGGCCGTTCTACGACGAGGAGCCGCCGTTCGATCTGGACGAGCTCGAACCGCCGTGGGACGAGGACGAGTAGCCCGGGGCGTCCCGCTGTGACGGAGGCCGTGACGGAGAGATCCGGCACGGCCTCCGTCCGTGTTTCCACGGGCTCAGGAGGCGGCTCCGACCTGCCGTGACGGCCGGGTATCCTGCTCTCCGTCCCAAGATCAAACCCTCCCGGGACCAGTCATGTGAGGAACCCTCAGTCGATGGCGAGTGACAGTCAGAGAATCCTGCGGACAGGCGCTGCCCTCGCCGTCACCGCCCTTGCTCTGACCGGGTGTTCGACCGGGCAGCCGGAAGGGATCGCTGCGCCGAAGCCCGCTGTCGCCGCCGCCCCGCGCTCCGCCGCCGACGCCTCGGCCTGGACGCTGCCCATGCAGGCGTACCACCCGACGACCGAGCAGGCCCGGACCCTCGGCCGCGCGGAGCAGAAGCTGGTCGGCCAGTGCCTCCAGGGCTTCGGGATAGCCTGGAAGCCGGCCCCGGAGCTGCCCGCGATCGGCCCGAAGAACATGCTCGACTGGCGGTACGGCATCCACGACGCCGGGATGTCCGCGAAGTTCGGCTACCAGGTGGACCCGGCCCAACAGGCCCGCTACGACAAGGCGTTGCACGAGGCCGACGCCCGGCCGCGGCTCTCGGTGGACGCCCAGGTGGTCCTCGGTGGCACCGACGTGCCCGCCGAACTCCTGCAGAGCGCCGGCCCCGAGGCCCGGCGCGGCTTCTACGGCGGGCGGAAGATCCCCGACGGCGGCTGCTTCGGCCAGGCCCGCCGGACCCTGGGTGCTTCGACCCAGGGCGCCTCCCCGCTGGTGCAGCGGCTCACGAACGAGTCGTACCCCGCGTCCATGGAAGACCCTCTGGTGAAAGCGGTGTTCGGACGCTGGTCGGCCTGTATGAAGGCCAAGGGCTTCACGTACCCGGCTCCGATGGCCGCCAACGACGACCCCCGCTTCCGTCCCGGCCCCGGGGGTGTCTCCCGCGCCGAGATCGACACGGCGCTCGCCGACATCGACTGCCGGGCCACGCACCGGGTCGGGGAGATCTGGCACGAGGCGGAGACCCGGATCCAGCGCGCCGCGATCGCGCGCAACGCGACGGCGCTCGCGGCGGACCGCCGCGCCCTCGACGCCGGCCTGCGCAAGGCGGCGGACGTCCTCGCCCACCCCTGAGCCGCAGACCGTCAGTCCTCGACTGTCTTTCTTCCGTTTCTGTTTCTGTTTCGACGATCCCTGGGGAGACCCCTGTGAAGACCTCGACCACCGTGCGGCGCGCCCGCCTGCGCACCGCCTTCGTCGCCACCGTGATGGGCGCCTCCGTCCTCTCCGGCACGGGCATGGCCCACGCGGAGGGCGACCCCACCGCCTGGATCTCCAGCGACGAGTACACCATCATGTCGAGCGAGAAGTGCGCGGGCTCGTCGGAGGAGTTCCGCTTCCGTCTCTACTACAGCCCCAACTACTCGGGCGCCTGGGTCAACATCGGCCACGACATCTACGACATGCTGGCCCTCAAGATGCCGTACACCCCGGCCGTGCCGCTCCGCTTCTGCCCCAACACCGGCTCGGGCAGCGGCCAGGCCGCCGGCAACAACGCGGCCTCCGCCTACAACTGGTACGACGGCTACTCCGCCAACGTGTACTACAGCGCCGGCTACAAGGGCGCCTACGACTACGTCGGCAGCCGGTCCGGCGTCTCCACGCTGGTGAACACCCGGAACGACAACCGCTCCATCAAGTTCAGCGTCTCCTGGTAGTCGCTCACTCGGGCTGCGGCGTGAGGCGCCGCAGCCCCCTGCGGTCGTAGTAGTGCGTCATGGCGAAACCGAACGCCAGGGCCAGCACCGTACCGACCGCGATCATGATCCAGCCGCGGGCGAGGCCCGCGTCGGCCCGGGCGTCGAAGTACAGGATGGACCGGACGCCCGAGCTGAGCTGGTGCATCGGCTCGAAGATCCCCAGGAAGCGGTAGAACGCGGGGGTCGCCTCCAGCGGGATGGTCGCCCCGGAGGAGGGGAGGGCCAGGGCGATGAAGATGAACATGGACACGAGCTGCCCGATGCCCCCGAAGGCGGCGTTGATGGCCTGGACGCCCAGGCCGACGGCGACCGTCGCGCAGTAGGAGAAGAGCCACAGCATCGGCAGGTGGTCGGCGTCCATGCCCAGGACCGTGATCGTGGCGATCATGACGAGCGTGGTGGTCAGGACCGCGATCCCGGCGGTCATCAGCATCTTCAGGACGAGCGTCTGGGTGCGGCTGATGGGGACGGTCGGCCGGCGGGTGTGCCAGGGGCCGAGCTCGCTGTCGGCGTAGCCGAGCGCGGTGTCGACGCCGGCGTTGACGAGGTTTCCGCCGATGAAGCCGCCCAGGACCAGCAGCAGCGTGTAGTAGAAGGCGGTCAGACCCAGGCCGCTGTGCCGGCCGATCGGATGGCCGACGCGGGTGGTGATCGCGACGGGGTCGGTCAGGAGCAGCCGCGTGGTCGGTACGTCGGTGGTGGCCGAGAGTTGTTTTCCGATGGCCAGCGAGGCCTGGTGGGCCGCGCTCTGGTTGATCTGGGACGCCAGTGACGAGCCCAGGCTGCCGAGACCGGGGTTGGTGAGGACGGTGAGGGTCGGGCGGACCGTGGCACGGTTCGTGGTCAGTGCCGCGACGGAGGCGGTGAAGTCCTTCGGGACGACCAGGGCGCCGAAGACCTTGCCGGAGGCCAGCGCGTCCTGCGCCGCCGCGCTGTCGAGCCGCCGCCAGTCGATGGTGGTCTTCGAGGATCCGACCGCGGCGACCGTGTCGGTGATCTGCTTCCCCAGGTTCTCCGACTGTCCCGGCAGCGGGCGGCCCTCGTCCTCGTCGACCAGGGCGATGGGCAGCCGGTCGAGGTGGTCGCTCGGACTGAGGATGCCTCCGATGTAGAGGAGCGAGAGCAGCAGCGACACCAGGGCGCACAGGACGGTCGGTACGAGCCACAGCTTGCCGTGTCGTACGAGCGCGGAGGCACGCACCTGGGGGCCGGGGCCCGGATCGGGACCGGGGCGGGGCTCGGGTTCCGGGGCGTTCGGGGGGATCGCGGAGGTCATGGGGCCATCGTCGGCGGCCCGGGCCGCGATCCGGGCATTTCGGTCGCCCATGCGGGTGGGTGTGTCGGGCGTCCGGGGCCCGGCCGAGCGGCAGCGGGTTGCCGGACGCCGGGGCCTGGCCGAGCGGCAGCGGGTTGCCGGACGCCGGGGCCGGGCCGGGCGCAGCGGGCGTCGGCCGCACCGCTGGTCCCGCTCCGATTGCGGAGGAGTGGGCGCCGGGTTTGAGTGGGGACGTCCCCTTTCGCGCCTTCAGGAGCTGCCATGTCGATGGCGTTCGGTTCACCCTTCGGTTCGTCGGATCCGTTCAGCGACCTGTTCGACCGCTTCTTCGGCATGTCGCCCGCGTCCTCGCCCCCGGCGGTGCAGCGCGTGCCCATCGGACGGCTGCTGACCGAGTCCGCCCACGAACTGCTGAACACGGCCGCCCGCAAGGCCGACGCGGACGGCAGCTCCGACCTCGACACGGAACACCTCCTGTGGGCGACGACCCAGGTCGAGCCGACCCGCCGGCTGCTCTCCCAGGGCGGCGTGGACCCGGACAGGCTCGCCGAGCAGCTCGCCGAGATCCTGCCCCGCGAGTCCGCCGAGCCGTCCGCCGAGCCCGGCCTCACCCCGGCCGCCAAACGGACCCTGGCGACCGCCCACGCCTACTCGCAGGCGGCGGGCGTCTCGTACATCGGCCCCGAGCACATCCTCAGCGCCCTCCTCGGCGACGCCGCCTCCGGCGCCTCCCGCTTCCTGCGGGCCGAGGACCTGGACGTGAAGAAGCTGCGCGGCCTCACCGACCAGGCGGCCCGCCCGGAGCAGGGCGGCGCCCCCGCCGCCGCGAAACAGCCGGCCACGACCCTCGACGAGTACGGCCGCGACCTGACGGAGGAGGCGAAGGCGGGCAAGCTCGACCCGGTCGTCGGGCGGGCCGAGGAGATCGAGCAGACCATCGAGATCCTCTCCCGCCGCTCCAAGAACAACCCGGTCCTCATCGGCGAGCCCGGCGTCGGCAAGACCGCCATCGTGGAGGGCCTGGCCCAGCGGATCGTGGCGGGCGAGGTCCCCGACACCCTGAAGGACAAGCGGGTCGTGTCGCTCGACCTGTCCGGGATGGTGGCGGGCGCGCAGTACCGGGGGCAGTTCGAGGAACGCCTCAAGAAGGTCATCGAGGACGTCCAGCAGGCCGAGGGGCAGATCATCCTCTTCATCGACGAGCTGCACACCGTCGTCGGCGCGGGCGCCGCCGGCGAGGGCGCGATGGACGCGGGCAACATGCTCAAGCCCGCCCTCGCCCGCGGCGAACTGCACGTCGTGGGCGCCACCACCATCGACGAGTACCGCAAGCACATCGAGAAGGACGCCGCGCTCGAACGCCGCTTCCAGCCCGTCCTCATCCCGGAGCCGACCGTCGAGGAGACCGTGCAGATCCTCGAAGGACTCCGCGACGCCTACGAGGCCCACCACCAGGTCCGCTTCGCCGACGGGGCCCTGGCGGCGGCCGCGGAGCTCTCCGACCGCTACATCAGCGACCGGTTCCTGCCCGACAAGGCCATCGACCTGATGGACCAGGCCGGCGCGCGCGTACGGCTGCGCAGCGGCGGCCGCTCCACCGAGGTCGTCAGCCGCGAGGACCGGCTCGCGAAGCTGCGCCGCGAGAAGGACCAGGCCGTCGCCGCCGAGGACTTCGAGAAGGCCAAGGAGGTCAAGGAGCAGATCGCCGAGGCCGAGGGCGAGCTCGCCGGGATCGAGGAGCGCCGCGAGGGCGTCGTCTCGGTCACGGCCTCCGACATCGCCGACATCGTCTCCCGCCGCACCGGCATCCCGGTCTCGCAGCTCACGGCCAGCGAGAAGGAGAAGCTGCTCAAGCTGGAGGAGGAGATGCACGCCCGGATCGTCGGCCAGGACGAGGCGGTCACCGCAGTCTCCGAGGCGGTGCGCCGCAACCGGGCGGGCATGGGCGACCCGAACCGCCCCGTCGGCTCCTTCCTCTTCCTGGGGCCCACGGGCGTCGGCAAGACCGAACTCGCCAAGACCCTCGCCGAGCTGCTCTTCGGCGCCGAGGACCGCATGATCCGCTTCGACATGAGCGAGTTCCAGGAGAAGCACACGGTGGCCCGGCTCGTCGGCGCGCCTCCCGGATACGTCGGCTACGAGGAGGCCGGCCAGCTCACCGAGAAGGTCCGGCGCCAGCCGTACAGCGTCGTGCTCTTCGACGAGATCGAGAAGGGGCATCCCGACGTCTTCAACACGCTGCTCCAGATCCTCGACGACGGGCGCCTCACGGACGGCCAGGGCCGCACGGTCGACTTCCGGCACTGCGTCGTCATCATGACGTCCAACATCGGCGCGCACCGCATCCTCGCCCACGAGGGCGACGCGGCCGAGCTGAAGGACGACCTGATGGAGGACCTGCGGGGGCGGTTCCTGCCCGAGTTCCTCAACCGCATCGACGACATCATCGTCTTCCACAGCCTCACCGAGGAGGACCTGTCGGAGATCGTCGACCACCTCCTCGACCGCAGCAAGCACCGCGTCCACGCGCAGGGCATGACCCTGGAGGTCACCGAGGCGGCGAAGAAGCTCCTCGTCGCCCACGGCTACCAGCCGGCGTTCGGCGCCCGGCCGCTGCGCCGCACGATCCAGACCGAGCTGGACAACCGGGTCGCGTCCCTGCTGCTCGGCGGCGAGGCCGATCCCGGCGACACGATCGTCGCGGACGTCATCGAGGACTCGCTGCACTGTACGGTCCGCAAGCACGAGGGCGCGCAGAGCGCCGCCGCGGCGGCCTGACGGCCGCCGCCCACGAGCAGGGAACGGGGCCGTCCCGAGCGGTCCCGTTCCCTCCTTCTCTCACCGCGGTACGGAGTCTCCCGGCAGGCGGTCCAGGGCGGCGGCGACATCGGTGCGACCCGCGACCTCCCGCAGCGCGCGGGCCATCACGGACTCCGGCTCCCGCACGACCGTCACCAGACCGACCGGCACCGACCGCGCCGGCTCGGTCATCGGCACCGCCCGCATGCCGTGCGGCACCCCGAAGACGTGCAGCCAGGCGTGCGGCACGATGCCCGCCCAGTGGCCGGTCCGCACATGCGCGAAGAGCGCCGCCACCGAGTCCGTCTCCACCCGTGGCGAGGGCCGCACCCCGGCCTCGGCGAACACCTCGTCGAGGACCTGGCGCCCCTGCATGGTGCCGTTCAGCAGGCACAGCGGCAGCCGCGAGGCCTCCGCCCAGGTCGCCGTCGTCCGGTGCGCCGGGGCGTCGGCGGCGCCCGTGAGGAGCACGTACCGCTCCTCGTACAGCGGCACCGCCCGGAAGTTCTCCGGGAGCTTCTTGTGCAGGTACGTCACCCCGGCGTCGATCTCGAAGTCCCGCAGCTGCCGCAGGACGTCCTCCGACCGCAGGTCCGTCGCCACCTCCACGGTCACCAGCGGATGCGCCAGACAGAACGGCTCGGTGAGCAGCGCGACCGCGCCCGACGCGGTCGGCACCGAACCGATCCGTATCCGGCCGCTCAGACCCGTGCGCAGGGCGCCGACCTCGCTCTTCAGGGCGTCACGGTCGGCCAGGAGCCGCTGCGCCCACACCACGACGCGCTCGCCCTCGGGGGTGAGGCCCTCGTACCGGCGGCCGCGCAGGACCAGCGGGACGCCGAGTTCGTCCTCCAGCTTCCGGATGGCCTCGGAGAGGGCGGGCTGGGAGACGTGGCAGGCCTGGGCGGCGCGGGCGAAATGACGCTCCCGCGAGAGGGACACCAGGTACTCGAGTTGACGGAACAGCACGTCACGGGTCTACCCGACCGGCTGCCGCGACGCCAGTCGCCACCGCCGTCACCCCGAGCCCACCGGTTCGGCCTCCAGGCGGTCGTCGCCGCAGTACACGTTCATCGACGTCCCGCGCAGGAAGCCGACCAGGGTGAGACCGCTCTCGGCGGCGAGGTCCACGGCCAGCGAGGAGGGCGCGGACACGGCCGCCAGCAGCGGGATCCCGGCCATCACCGCCTTCTGCACCAGCTCGAAGGAGGCCCGGCCGCTCACCATCAGCACCGTCCCGCGCAGCGGCAGGAGACCCGAGCGCAGGGCGTGCCCGACGACCTTGTCGACGGCGTTGTGCCGGCCGACGTCCTCCCGCAGGCACAGCAGCTCGCCGTCGGCCGAGAACAGCCCGGCCGCGTGCAGCCCGCCGGTGCTGTCGAAGACCTTCTGGGCCGCCCGCAGCCGGTCGGGCAGGGCCGACAGGACCGCGGGACCGACGCGCAGCGGGTCCTCGGCGACGGACCAGGCGGCCGTGGTCCGCACCGCGTCGAGGCTCGCCTTGCCGCACAGACCGCAGGAGGAGGTGGTGTAGAAGTTCCGCTCGAGGGAGGCGTCGGGGGCGGGCACGCCGGGGGCGAGGGCGACGTCCACCACGTTGTACGTGTTTCCTCCGTCGGAGGTGGCGCCCGCGCAGTACCGGATCCCGGCGACGTCCGAGGCGGAGTGCACCACGCCCTCGCTCACCAGGAAACCGGCGGCCAGGTCGAAGTCGTCGCCCGGGGTCCGCATCGTCACGGTCAGCGGGCGCCCGCCGACGCGGATCTCCATCGGCTCCTCGGCGGCCAGGGTGTCGGGGCGGTACGCCGACCCGCCGTCCCGGACGCGCAGCACGCGCCGCCGCCGGGTCACGCGTCCCATGAGCCGCTCCCCGCGGTGGTGGGTTCCAGGCGCACGAGGACTCCCTTGGACGTCGGGCAGTTGCTGATGTCGGCGACGCTGTCCAGCGGCACCAGGACGTTCGTCTCGGGGTAGTAGGCCGCCGCGGAGCCCCGGCTCGCGGGGTACGCGACCACCCGGAAGCCCTCGGCGCGCCGCTCCCGCCCGTCGTGCCAGACGCTCACCAGATCCACCAGCTCACGGTCGGCGAGACCGAGCGCTTCGAGGTCGGCCGGGTTGACGAGGACGACCCGGCGGGCGTCGTGGATGCCGCGGTAGCGGTCGTTCGGCGCGTACCAGACGGTGTTCCACTGGTCGTGCGAGCGCAGGGTCTGCAGCAGCAGGTGTCCCTCGGGGACGTGCGGCATGGTGAACGCGTTGCGGGTGAAGACGGCCTTGCCGCTCGGGGTGCGGAAGACGCCCTGGTTCACCGGGTTGGGCAGGTGGAAGCCGCCCGGCCGGGCCACGCGCGCGTTGAAGTCCTCGAAGCCGGGCACGACCCGGGAGATCCGGTCCCGGACGGTGGAGTAGTCGCGCTCGAACTCCTCCCAGGGGAGGGCGGGTTCGTCCCCGAGGGTCCTGCGGGCCAGCCGCGCGACGATCGCGACCTCGCTGAGCAGGTCGGGGGAGGCCGGCGGCAGCTTGCCCCGGGAGGCGTGGACGTCGCTCATGGAGTCCTCGACGGTCACGAACTGCTCGACGCCGTCCTGCACGTCACGGTCGCTGCGGCCGAGCGTCGGCAGGATCAGGGCGGTCTCGCCGCAGACCGTGTGGGAGCGGTTGAGCTTGGTGGAGACGTGCGCGGTGAGCCGGCAGCCCCGCATCGCCTCCTC
This sequence comes from Streptomyces sp. NPDC055815, assembly GCF_053616475.1. NCBI lineage: Bacteria > Bacillati > Actinomycetota > Actinomycetes > Kitasatosporales > Streptomycetaceae > Streptomyces > Streptomyces sp. NPDC055815. Next base: position 12,653 of record NZ_JBSHDU010000073.1, read on the forward strand.
GGTGACCGCGCTGTCGGGGGTGGCCCGGACGAAGTTCCCGGCGAAGCCCAGGAAGACCTTCGCGCGCTCCTCGCGCATGGCGCGGATGGCGTTCACCGCGTCGAGGCCGTGGTGGGCGGGCGGGGTGAAGCCGAACTCGCGCTCCAGGGCGTCGAGGAAGGCCTGCGGCATCCGCTCCCACACGCCCATCGTGCGGTCGCCCTGGACGTTGCTGTGGCCGCGCACCGGGCAGACGCCCGCGCCGGGCCTGCCGATGTTGCCGCGCGCCATCAGGAAGTTGACGATCTCGCGGATCGTGGGCACGCCGTGCTTGTGCTGGGTGACGCCCATCGCCCAGCAGACGATGATCCGCTCGCTCGCGAGGACCCGCTCGAAGAGCTCCTGGATCTCCCCGCGGTCGAGGCCGGTCGCCGCCAGGACGTCGTCCCAGGAGACCTTCCGGGCGTGCTCGGCGAAGTCGGCGAAGCCGGTGCTGTGCGTACGGATGAACTCGTGGTCGAGCACGGTGCCGGGCGCGGCGTCCTCGGCCTCCAGGAGCAGCCGGTTCAGGGCCTGGAAGAGGGCGAGGTCGCCGCCGGCCCGGATGTGCAGGAACTGGTCGGCGATCGGCGTCCCGCGGCCGATGATCCCCCGGGCCTTCTGCGGGTGCTTGAAGCGCATGAGCCCGGCCTCGGGCAGCGTGTTGACGGCCACGACCCGTCCGCCGTTCCGCTTGGTCTCCTCCAGGGCCGACAGCATCCGGGGGTGGTTGGTGCCCGGGTTCTGCCCGACGACGAACACCAGGTCCGCGTGGTGGATGTCGTCCAGGGAGACACTGCCCTTGCCGATGCCCAGCGTCTCCGACAGCGCGGAACCGCTGGACTCGTGGCACAGGTTGGAGCAGTCCGGCAGGTTGTTCGTGCCGTACGCGCGCGCGAAGAGCTGGAGGAGGAACGCGGCCTCGTTGTTCAGCCGCCCGGACACGTAGAAGAGGGCCTCGTCGGGGGAGTCGAGCGCCCGGAGTTCACCGGCGAGCAGACCGAACGCCTCGTCCCAGCCGATCGGCTCGTAATGCGTCGCACCGGGCCGCTTCACCATCGGCTCGGTGAGCCGTCCCTGCTGATTGAGCCAGTAGTCGGACTTGCCGTCGAGCTCCGCGATCGAGTGCGCGCGGAAGAAGTCCCGGGTGACGCGCCGCGAGGTCGCCTCGTCGTTGATGTGCTTGGCGCCGTTCTCGCAGTACTCGTTCCTGTGCCGTTTTCCCGGCGCGGGCTCAGGCCAGGCACAACCGGGGCAGTCGATGCCCTCGGGCTGGTTGATGCTGAGCAGCGTCAGCGCCGTGCGCCGCGGGGACGTCTGGCCCAGCGAGTACCCCAGCGCGTGCGTCACGGCGGGAAGCCCCGTCGCCCAGGTCTTCGGCGGGGTGACCTTCAGGTCGTCGACCGGGTCCTCGATGCCGCTCATGCTCTGGTCCGCCTCGTTTCCTCACGCCTATCGGATTCTCGCCGCAGAGCAGATTCGGCCCGTTCCGGAGCGAAGTCAAAGAGATGTTTTCGATGACCTGATAGGCGCGATCTATCGCCCGTCTTTTCGGAAATGCTTCTTTGACTTCCGAATGGAATTCGCGGAGGGTGATCGGGTCATGAATTCCCGTCGTCGGCGCCCGTCGGACGGACCGCGGCGCGGCGCCGCCCGTCTGGGGCGCGCGCTGTCCCCGAGGGGTGCGCTCGCCCTGCAGAAGGTGGACGGCGCCTTCTCCTTCGCCGTGCGGGCCGCGCTCGCCATGGCGCTGCCCGCGCTGCCCCTTGCGCTCGCCGGCCATGCCGACCAGGCCGTCTCCACGATGCTGGGCTCCTTCACCACCACGTTCGGCCGCAACCTGCCGTACGCCCGCCGTGCCCGGGTGCTCGCCGTCGTCGCCGTGGCGATGACGGCGTGCGTGGGCTGCGGCGCGGCGCTCGCCGCCTGGGCCCAGCCCCGGGAGGGGGGAGCGGGCGCCGCCGTGACGGTCGTGGCCACGGCCCTGGTGGCCGGTCTCGCCAAGTTCGCCTGCGACGCGGCCCGGCTCGGCGGGCTCGGCGCGGTGCTGCTGCTGTTCTCCTTCGCGGTGGCGGCCAACGGCGCCTCGGCCCCCGCCGACGTCCTGCCGCAGGCCGGTCTCGCCGCGTGCGGCGCGGCCGTCGCCTGGGTCCTCGCCCTGGCCGGCCGGCTCGTGCACCCGGACCGCCCGCAACGGCTCGCCGTCGCCGCCGCCCTGCGCGAACTCGCCGATCTGTGGGACGCGAGCGGCGCCGGACAGGGCGCCGGGCCGGGGCGCCACCGGACGACCGCCGCCGTCCTCCAGGCGTACCGCACGCTCGGCGTCCTGCCGCCGTCGGGCGCGGACCGGGCCGGCCGGGGCGACACCTGCGTCCGCCTCACCGACCTCTCCTGGGCGCTGCTCGTCGGCTCGGCCCGCCGGGAGCCCGACGACCCCACCGGCCTGGCCCGTACGCTGCGCCGCCAGGTCCGGCTGCTCCTCGGCCGCCGCCGGCGGCCCCCGCGCCTGCTGCCCGAGCTCGCGCTGCCCGTCCTGATCGCCCAGGCCGGCGTGCTCGCCCGCCCGGGGGCCACCGGGACGCACCCGGAGGCGCCGACCACCCTGCGCGCCGCCGAACTCCGGGCCGCGGCCCTGGTGTCGGGACCGGCCCACGGCCGCGCGGCCGTCCTCCTCGTGCCCGCCCTGCGGATGGTCCTCGGCACCGGCATCGCGGGCGGGACGGCCCTCCTCCTCGGTCTCGGGCACGGCTACTGGGCGGCGATCTCCGCCGCCGCCGTCCTCCACTCCGTCAACGTCCGCACGGCCGCCCAGCGGGCCGTCCAGCGCACCCTGGGCACGGTCGCGGGCCTCCTGCTCGCCCTCGGCGTCCTCGCGCTCGGCCCCGAGCCGGTGGCGCTCGTCCTCGTGATCGTGCTGTTCGAGTTCCTCCTGGAGTACGTCGTCGCCCGGAACTACGGTCTCGGCGTCGTCTTCCTCACCCCGCTGGCCCTGCTCCTGACCGACCTGGCCGCGCCCGCGCCCGCCGGGGCGCTCGTCCAGGACCGTGCGCTGAGCAGCCTGCTCGGCGTCGGCGTCGCGCTCGGCTGCGCGCTGATGGTGGTCCACGACCGGGCGGCGGTACGGGCGGAGCGCGCGCTCACCGCCTGCGCGGCGGCCTCGGAGCAGGCCGAACGGGCCCTGGAGGAGGGGGCCGTGGGGTCGTTCCCGCTCGTCCAGACGCGGCTGGCGGCGGCCGCGGTGGAGCTGCGGGAGGCGGACGACGCCGCGGCGGGCGAGCTGTGGCCGGCGGAGATCGACCCCACCGAGCTCGCCGCCGCGGAGCGGCGCGCCTACCTCCTCCTGGACCGGCTCGTCCGCCGGGGGTGACTCGTCGTCAGGAGGCGGTCTCGATCGTCACCTTGACGTGCTTCATGATCGGCTGGTCGCTCTGGGTGCTGTAGTCGCCCAGGGCGCACAGCACGTTCATCTCCGGCATGTACCCGGCGGCGCAGCCGCGCGGGATGTCGTACGGCACGGCGAGGTAGCCCTTCAGATGGCGCCGGCTGCCGTCCTTCGCGGTGCTCGTGATGTCGACGGGTCCCATGTCGGCGATGCCGCGCTCGCGCATGTCCGCCCGGTTCATGAAGACAAGGGTGCGGCAGTTCTTGATGCCCCGGTAGCGGTCGTTGTCGGAGTAGATGGTGGTGTTCCACTGGTCGTGGGAGCGCATGGTGCCGAGGGCCAGGGTGCCGGGGGCGGGCACCACGTCGGGCAGTTCGGCGCTGGAGAACTCGGCGCGCCCGGACGGGGTGAGGAAGACCAGTTCGCGGGCGGGCTGCTTGATGCGGAAGCCGAGCGGCAGCCGTACGCGCCGGTTGAAGTCCTCGAAGCCGTCGAGCGCCCGGGCCATGGTGTCCCGGATGCGGTCGTAGTCCTCGACGTACCACTCCCAGGGGGTGGCGCTGTCGGGCAGCGCGGCGCGCGCCATGCCGGCGACGATCGCCGGCTCGGAGAGCAGGTGCGGCGAGGCGGGCTTCTTCATGCCGATCGACAGGTGCACCATGCTCATCGAGTCCTCGACGGAGGTGCTCTGGACGCCCCTGCGCTGGTGGTCCTTCTCGGTCCGGCCGAGGCAGGGCAGGATGAGCGCCTGCCGGCCGTGTACGACGTGGCTGCGGTTCAGCTTGGTGCTGACCTGGACGGTGAGCTCGCAGGTGCGCAGCGCCGCGTAGGTGTACGGGGTGTCGGGGGCCGCGAGGGCGAAGTTGCCGCCCATGCCGACGAAGACGGTGATCTCGCCGTCGTGCATGGCCTTGATGCTCGCGACGGTGTCCTTGCCGTGCGCGCGGGGCGGTTCGATCGCGCAGACCTCGGCGAGCCGGTCGAGGAACTCCGCGCTGGGGCGGTGGTCGATGCCGCAGGTGCGGTTGCCCTGGACGTTGCTGTGGCCGCGTACGGGGGAGGGGCCCGCGCCCTCCCGGCCGAGGTTGCCGCGGAGCAGCAGCAGGTTGACGATCTCCCGTACGGTGTCGACGCCGTGCTCGTGCTGGGTGATGCCGAGACACCAGCTGATGATGGAGCGGTCGGCCTCCCCGTACACGCGGGCGGCCTTGAGGATGTCGGCGCGGCTCAGCCCGGACTGCCGTTCGAGCTCCGCCCAGGGCGTGGCCTCGACCAGGGCGCGGTACTCCTCGAAGCCGGAGGTGTGCCGCTCGATGAACTCCCGGTCCAGGGCCTTCGGGTCGGTCGCCGACTGCTCCAGGACCGCCTTGGCCATGCCCCGTACGAGCGCCATGTCGCCGCCGATGCGCGGCTGGAGGTTCAGGGTGCTGGTCTTCGTCGTCTTGAAGAGGGCCATGTCCGTGAAGTCGTGCGGGACGATGGTGCGGGTGGCGGCGGCCTCGACGAGCGGGTTGACGTGCACGATCTGGGCGCCGCGGTGGTGGGCCTCGGCGAGGGCGGTGAGCATCCGGGGCGCGTTCGACGCGGCGTTGACGCCGAAGATGAACAGCGCGTCCGCGGTCTCCCAGTCCTGCAGGTCGACGGTGCCCTTGCCGGTGCCCAGGGAGGCCTGGAGGGCGCGGCCGCTGGCCTCGTGGCACATGTTGGAGCAGTCGGGCAGGTTGTTCGTGCCCAGCTCGCGGGCCATCAACTGGTAGAGGAACGTGGCCTCGTTGCCGAGCCGGCCGGAGGTGTAGAACGCGGCCCGGTTCGGGTCGTCGAGGCCGCGCAGGGTCCGGCCGACGAGCGCGAAGGCGTCCTTCCAGCTGATCGGCACGTAGTGGTCCGACTCCGGGTCGTAGACCATCGGTTCGGTGAGTCGGCCCTCGTTCTCCAGGTCGTAGTCGCTCCATCCCGCCAGCTCGGTCAGCGAGTGGGCGGCGAAGAACTCGCGCCCGACCCGCTTGCGGGTCATCTCCCAGGTGACGTGCTTGATGCCGTTCTCGCAGATGTCCAGGTGGAGGCCCTTGGTGTCGTCGGGCCAGGCGCAGCCGGGACAGTCGAAGCCGGTGTTCTCGTGGTTCATCCGCATGATCGCGCGCGGTCCGTCGACGAGCGCGCCCTCGCGCACGAGGAAGTTCGTCACGCTCTTCGCGGCGCCCCAGCCCGCGGCCGGGTGGTGGTACGGGCGGAATTCCGGGTCGCCCTCGGGGGTCGGGCCCACCCGGGGTTCGCGTGCGTCCTCGGCGGTCGTCTCGTCCTGGTCGGTGCTCAAGGCGCTTCACCCTCTCGCCCTGCGGACGCATGGGCATGGTGGGACAAAAGGACCCCCTCGGGCAGGCTAAGCCCGGTGCCGGACGCGTGCCACTCGCCGTCGGACGGCCTGCGCCGGGCTGCGTCCCGGATCACGCGCACCTACGCTGACGCTGTCCCTGTGATCCATATGTGCCGATTTCTCCTGGGAGCACCATGGCCGTACCCCAGTCCGTCGTCGCACCGCCCTCGCGCGCGGCCGTCTTCCTGGTGGCCACCGTCAACCCGGGCGGCGAGACCGCGGTGCGGGAGGCGCTCCAGGACCTGACGGGACTGACCCGCTCGGTGGCGTTCCGCGCCCCCGACGCGCACCTCACCTGCGTCGCCGGCATCGGCTCCGAGGCATGGGACCGGCTCGTCGGCGGCCCCCGCCCCCACGAGCTGCACCCCTTCACGCCCCTGCAGGGCCCCCGGCACCGCGCCCCGGCCACCCCCGGCGACCTGCTCTTCCATCTGCGGGCCCGGCGCCTGGACCTCTGCTTCGAACTGGCCCGGCACATCGTGGCCGCCCTCGGCAGCGCGGTGACCGTTGTCGACGAGGTGCACGGCTTCGCGTACTTCGACGACCGCGACCTGCTCGGATTCGTCGACGGCAGCGAGAACCCCGAGGGCGTGACGGCCGCCGACGCGGTCCACATCGGCGACGAGGACCCGCACTTCCGCGGCGGCAGCTATGTCCTCGTGCAGAAGTACGTGCACGACATGGCGGCCTGGGACGCGCTCACCGTCGAGCAGCAGGAGCACGTCATCGGGCGCGGCAAGGGGTCGAACATCGAACTGTCCGACGACGCCAAGCCCGCGGACTCGCACGTCACCCTGAACACGATCACCGACGAGAACGGTGTCCAGCAGCAGATCTTCCGCGCGAACATGCCCTTCGGGCGGATCGGCACCGCCGAGTTCGGCACCTACTTCATCGGCTACGCACGGACCCCCGCCGTCACCGAACGCATGCTCCGCAACATGTTCCTCGGCGATCCCCCCGGCACCACGGACCGCATCCTCGACTTCTCCCGGGCCGTGACCGGCGGCCTCTTCTTCGTGCCGAGCGCCGACCTCCTCGACGACCTCCCCGCCCCGCCGGCCGCCGCGGCCCCCGGGGAGACCCTGGGCATCGGCAGCCTGAAAGGAGCCCTCGCCCCATGACCGCCCCCGAGTCCACCAGCAACCTCCACCGCGAACTCGCCCCGATCACCGCCGCCGCGTGGGCCGAGATCGAGGAGGAGGCCCGCCGCACCTTCCGCCGCAACGTCGCGGGCCGCCGCGTCGTCGACGTCCCCGACCCGGCCGGCCCCGAGCTCTCCGCCGTCGGCACCGGCCACCTCTCCGGCCTGACGTCGCCCGCGCCCGGCGTCACCGCGCGGCTGCGCGAGGCGCGGCCCCTCGTCGAACTCAGGGTGCCCTTCACCGTCGACCGGACCGCCGTCGACGACGTCGAGCGCGGCTCGAAGGACTCCGACTGGCAGCCCGTCAAGGACGCGGCCCGCGCCCTGGCGCTCATCGAGGACCGCATGGTCTTCGAGGGGTACGAGGCCGCCGGCGTCGAAGGGCTGCGCGGCCGCAGCTCCAACCCGGTCCTGCGGCTGCCGACCGAACCCCGCGACTATCCGGACGCGGTCAGCCGGGCCCTCACCGCCCTGCGGCTCGCCGGAGTCGACGGACCGTACGCCCTGCTGCTCGGCGCCGAGCAGTACCGGGCCGTCAGCGAGACCTCCGACCACGGCTACCCGATCGCGGCCCACCTCGCCCGGATGCTCGACGGCTCCCCGATCTGGGCGCCCGCCCTCGACGGCGGCTTCGTCCTCTCCACCCGGGGCGGCGACTTCGAACTGCGCCTCGGCCAGGACGTGGCGATCGGCTACACCTCGCACGACGCGGACAGCGTCGAGCTGTACCTCCAGGAGACCCTGACGTTCCTGGCCTACACGGACGAGGCCGTCGTCGTCCTGGAGGCCTGAGCCGTGCTCCGGTGGCTGTCCGGCGCCGTGCCCCGGCTGGCCGCGTCGGCGCTCGTCGGCGCGGCGACCGGCGCCGGCGTCGCCGCCGTGACCGACACGCCGCTGGGTGTCCTCGCCGGCATCGCCACGGCCGAGACCCTCTTCGTCCTCAGCGGCTGGATCGCCCTGTGGCCCATGGATGCCGCCACGACCCATCGGAACGTCCGGCGGGAGGAGTTCCGGCCCCTGGTCGAGGAGCTCCTCGTCGTGGCGGCCTCCCTGTGCGGGCTCGTCGCCATCGTCGTGCTCCTCCTGGTCGGCCACACCGACCTCAGCCACGCGGCGGCCGCGACGGCGCTCTGCGGCGTCTTCATGGCGTGGGCGGCGCTGCACCTCACGTACGCCACCCGGTACGCGTACCTCTACTACGCGTTGAAGCCCGGCGGCGGGATCGACTTCAACTCCCAGGCCCCGCCGAAGTACAGCGACTTCCTCTACTTCAGCTTCAACCTCGGCATGACCTACCAGGTCTCCGACACGAACGTCTCCAGCCCCGTCGTCCGCTCGGTCGTCCTGCGGCACTGCCTGCTCTCGTACGTCTTCGGGGCGAGCATCCTGGCCACCACCATCAACCTGGTCTCCGGGATCGTCACAGGCGGCTGACCCGTCAGCTCCGCCACCACGGTTCGCGCACGTAGCGGCTCTCCTCGGCGGTGCAGCCGAGGCCGTTGGAGATCTGCTCGGAGTCCAGGTTCCAGCCGACCACGCCGTCGCCCTTGCGGCTCAGCTCGATCAGCCGGTCGTTCTCGGTCCGCTTGCCGTCCGTGACCTCGCACGCGACGATCCCCGTCCATGCCTGCCCGTCGACCGCCGACACGAACGCCAGGAACGGCAGCACGAGCACCGTCAGCGACAGCGCCACCCACTGCTCCACCGCGGCGGCCCTCCGCAGCCAGGACGGCGGCCGGTAGTCGGGCTCACCGGGTGCCCCCCGGTCCTGCTCGTGCCGGTGGTGCGGCCGGCGCCGTCCCGTGCGGTACTCCACGACCACGCCCTGCCGCAGCACGAAGGCGGCGAGCCCGGTGGCGAGGCCCCACCACGGCCCGAAGAAGCAGGCGTCGATGACGCCCACGGCGACCGGGTTGACGAGCGTGAGCGCCGCCCGCCGGACGGCCCGCGCCGGCCCGCCCCCGAGGGGGACCGCGCCGCGCGCGGCGAACACGGCGAAGACCACCCGGGAGACGACGACGCCGAGCACCGACCCGAGGAGCGGGTCCGTGATCACCATGCCGATCAGGATGTCCGGCCAGTTCGCCGGCTCCATGCCGACGAGGACGTCGCGGACGGCGTCGCCGCCGCCGACCGTGTAGGCCAGCTTCGTGACCGGCACCGCGACGGCCAGCGCGACCAGGACGGTGTGCCCGGGGCCGCCCTTCCGGTCGGCCTCCCGGATCTGGGCCAGAGCGGGGGAGGCGGTCTCCGGCACGCCGTCAGCCGAGGGAGACCACGACCGCGGTTGTCCGGCCCTCGGGTGTGTCGTACGTGACGGTGTCGCCGGCCCGGTGGCCGAGCAGGGCCTTGCCGAGCGGGCTGTCGGCGGTGACCAGGGTGGCGTCCAGGGCGTTCGCGAGCTCGCCGATCTGGACGGTCGACTCGCTGCCGTCCGCGAACCGCACGGTCACGCTGCTGCCCACCCCGACCGCGTCGGTGGACGGCGCCCCCGCGACCGATCCTTCCTTCAGCCGCCCCTCGATCTCGTCGATGCGGGTGGCGAGCCGGTCCAGCTCGTCGGCGCGCTGCAACTCGTCGGCCTGGTCGGCCCGGTCGCCGACCTCGTCGCCACCGCCGCCCCGCAGCGTGACCGCGACGGCCTCGCGTTCGGTGCGCAGATCGGCGAGCTCGCGTTCCAGCGCCTCACGGGCGACGGCGCTGAGGGGCTCGGGTCCACCGGTCATTGCTGCTCCCGATTCTGCGGCGGCACGGACGCGTGCCGGGGGATCATTCAGGACAATCCGGAGATTAACAGGCAGGTGGGGGAACGTCTGTTAGGTTGCGGTTCTTTGCCACCCGGGATTCGTCCCAGGGCTTCACCCCGGGGTTCTCCGCCCCAGGTCAGAGAGGGAGATGCGCACGATGGCCGTCATCCACCACACCACGATGCAGCCCACCAAGATGGAACTGCTCACCGAGTGGCTGCCCGGCCGCGCCTGGTACACCGGCGGAGCCGACGCGCCGAGCCCGGCCAAGGCGGGCGGCTTCCGGCTCGACGACCCCGCGGGCGAGGTCGGCATCGAGTTCATGGCGGTCGCCGACGGCTCCGGGCCGGACGCGGTCACCTACCTGGTCCCCATGACCTACCGGGGCGCGCCCCTGGAAAGCGCGGAGCACGCCCTCATCGGCACCTCCGAGCACGGCGTCCTCGGCACGCGCTGGATCTACGACGGCACCCACGACCCGGTGCTCGTCGCCGAGTTGTACGCCCTGCTCACCGGCCGCGCCGAGGCCCAGGCCCAGTCCGTCGACAACACGACCGACCCGACCGTCGCCGCCTCCCTCGACGCCGCCGGGACCGGCGCGGAGTTCGTCCGGGTCACGGAGGGCCCCGACCACACCGACGTGGAGGTGCGGGAGACCGGCGCGGCCGCACCGCTGACGCTCCGGATCCGGCGCGTCCTGCGGGCCGGTGCGGACGGCGGACCGGGCCGCGGCCGCGTCACGGCCGAGTGGCGCCTCCCCGACGGGACCACCGCCCGCGGCGCGTACGCCGTGGCCCTCGCCGAGTAGGGATCGCTCAGACCCAGTTGACCTCCGCCTTCGCGAGCAGCGGGTCGTCCACCAGCTCCCACAGCGGGACGGCGAAGTTTCCCGTGCGGTAGCGGCCGCCGAAGTGCAGCCCGAGGACCCGGTGGTCGGCGAGGTCGAACACCGGGGAGCCGCTGTTGCCGCCGAGCGTCGAGCAGTCGTGCTTCATCACCAGACCGCCCGGAGTGAACTCGGTCGCCGTGCCCGGCTGGAGGCGCTTCACGTTGTAGACGTCCATGAAGATCCGGCGCATCGACTCGGGCTCGTTGCGCCGGCCGTCCCAGGCCGGGTAGCCGATCACGTACACCGGGCGGCCCAGCAGGTCCGCCGGCCCGTCCGCCGCCACGGCGAGCGGCGTCGGCAGACCGTCCTCCGTCGAGGGCTCGACGCGGAGCAGCGCCATGTCGACGTCCGGGTGGATGCCGATGACGTCGGTGATCTCGTACGGCACCGAGGGCCCGGGCGGCTCGCCCTCGACGGGCAGCTCCTCCGCCGGGTCGACCCGCGCCGACATCCCGAACTCCAGGGACCAGCGCTCGCCCTCGAACCGGCTGAACTCCGCCGCCACATGGCGGTTCGTCATCACCGTGCGGGGACCCACCAGGAACGCCGTGCCGATCCAGTCCAGACTGGGATGCCCGGTGACCTCGACCCGGCCCACCCTCAGGATCGAGTCCCGGATCGCGGGCCGCTGCGGCTCAAGGACCGACCACTCGTCCCGCTGCGGGGCGAAGTCCTGGCGCTGGACCAGGATCGCCGGCCGGCCCTCCAGGAGGACGATCGCCTCCACGCCGAAGGTCTCGTCCCCGTCGAGCTCGTCCTCCCGGTGCGCGGCCAGTTTCTCCAGGCCGGTGACCCCGGCCTCCAGGACGCGGGCCCGCTCCTCGCGGGCGAAGCGGGAGATCTCGGCCGCCGGTGCCACGTCGGCGGGGAGTTCGAGCGCGGACTCGGCGATCTCCGCCTCCAGTTCCGCGCGCACCCGCGCGGCGACCTCCCGCAGATCGTCGAAGATCCGCTCGGTGCCGGTCGCCACCGGCGACACGCTCCGTGCTCCGTTCGGCATGGTCGTTCACCTCGGCTTCGCGTTCGCTTCCCCCCGGGCCGGCCGCCCGGACTGGGCCGCCGTGATCTCCTCGTACAACTCCGGCCGGGACTCCCTGAGATGGGCCAGGATGCCGCTCATCTGGGTGCCCACGTTCACGAACTTCGTCCGGGCGCCCTGGAACTCGACCTCGTCCACCTTCCGCGTCCCCCGGTGCAGCCCCACGACCGTCCAGTCGTCCAGGCAGACCGGGGAGCCGGAGGAACCGCCCCGGGTGTCGGTGAAGTACAGGATGTCGTGCTCGTCCGCCCGGTAGACCAGGTTGTTGCGCAGGGCGACCCGCTTCGGCAGCCCGCCCGGATGCTGGATGATGTTGACCGGGACCCGCTGCCGCTCCCGGACGAGCAGCGGCCGGGTGGCGACCCGGAGCGTGGGGCGCTCCTCCTGGCCGGCGGCGAGCCGCACGATCGCGTAGTCGAGTTCCGCGTCCCAGGCCGCGAGCTCGCCCGCCGTGGCCTCCGGCGCGGCCTCCGCGTTCTCGACGAAGTCGAAGCGGGAGCGCGACATGAGCGCCTGGAGCCGCAGGTCCTCGTCGCTCACGTACGGCCGGACCCCCGACTCCCACGAACGGGCCATCACCACGTGGTGGTTGGTGATCAGCAGCCCCGGGGCGATCATCCAGCCGGTGCCGCCGTGCGGATACGAGGGAAGCAGCGGCGCCCCCGACTCGTACGGCGGGATCCGCAGCAGCGCCACGGACGAGCCGGCCCGGATGCCGCCGTGCAGGAACTCGTACGGCACGGTGTCGTCCTGGAGGACGATCTCCTCCTTCATCTCCCCGGGCATCATCTCCGCCGGGAGCTCCGCCTCGCCGGTGATCGCGCGGGCCACGGCGTCCAGCGCGCCCTGGAGGACGGCCCGCGGGCCCTGCTCGTGGGTCTGCTCGATCGCGTTGTGCAGCCAGATCTCCAGCGGCACCAGACCGTCGAGGAGCCGCTCCACCTGGTTCATCGCGTTGAGGTCGGTGTGCGCCTGCTCCAGGGGGTCGTCCAGCGGTTCGAGGGTGGCCGTGAAGTAGTCCGGGATGCCCCTGAGCAGGGCGGGGCGCAGGGCCCGGTCGGCGAGCCCCGCCTGCAGCGCGGCGTTGCGGACCCGGACCAGCTCCTCCTGCGGCAGGAACGGCACCTTGCGGAGCGCGGCCCCGGCGGCGTTCGGCGGCGGGCGCGTCCACAGGCCGGTGCGGGGTCCCTGCTCGGGGCCGCGTCCGACCGGGACGGTTCCGGGCGGGGCGGGCGCGTAGGGGGCGGGTGCGTAAGGGCCGGGTGCGTACGGCGCGGTGCTGCGCGGGGGCGGGCTCGCGTCCATCGCGGAGGCCACCCCGAGCAGCAGGTCACCGCTGCCGTCCCGGAGCGTCAGCGCCTGCCGGGCCACGCTGTCCAGGGTGCCGCGCCGCCGCGCCTCCCGCAGGTCCCGCTCGATCCGCTCCAGGTCCGGACGGCCGGGACCGGGAGAGGGCTCCCGGCCGGCGGCGGACTCCAGGATCCGGGTCAGCGGCACGAGCAGACCGGGCTCGTCGGTGAGCGTGGTGTCGATCCAGCGGGCCAGCTCGGCGACCACCGCGTCCTCGTCCGCCGGGAGCCCCACGAGCCGCAGCGTGTGCTCCAGGAGCCTCGGGTCCGCCCGGTACGCCGTGGCCGCCGCCGTACGCGCCAGGGAGGGCTGCCGGGCCAGGTCCGCGTCCGGCATCCCGCGCAGGGTCCGGGCGAGCCGCTTCTCCGTGGGCGCCGCGTCGCCGTCCGCGAGCGCCGCCAGCCGCGAGCGGGCGACGAGCACGCCCAGCGACTCGAAGCGCAGCCCGAGACCCGCGGCGATGTCCTCCGCCTCCTGGAGGTCCCGGTCCGCCGCCGCGAACTCGCCCGCGTCCTGGGCCAGCCGCGCCGACAGCTGGAGCAGTTCGAGCTGGGTCTCCGCGCAGCCCGCCTCCTCCGCCCGGTCCACCGCCCGCTCGGCGCCCTCGCGGGCCTCCGCCGAGCGCCCCGAGCGGGCGAGCGTCTCGGCGAGCAGCGCGTGCAGCCTGCTGCACGGCGTCCACGGCCGGCGCCCCTCGAGGCGCTGCGCGGCGGCCTCCACGTACCCCTGGGTGAGCAGGTCCTCGACCTCGCGGGCGGCGATCCGCTCCCAGTCCTCCTGGTCGGCCTCGGTCATGATCTGGTCGGGCACGTGCCCGCCGATCCGGCCGAGGAGGAACGCCGCCGAGCGGTGCGACATCTCGCGGTGCGTCGACCCGCCCAGGTAGGGCGCGGCCTCCTGATCCCAACGGGCCTCCACCGTACGGGGGTTCTCGCCGAGCCGGAGCCGGTGGTAGATCTCCTCGGCGCGCTCCCTGGGCCCCTCGCGCTCCGCGTAGTAGGCGACGGCCCGCCGGTCCACGGCCCGCATCAGATCGGTCCGGGCGCTGTCCGAGAGGCGCAGCATGATGGCCCGCAGATCCGTCCGGTGCCGGATGGCCTCGGGTCCCGCCGACTCCATCAGGTCGACCCGGGAGGTGAGCAGCCCGTAGAGCCGCCGGGCCTCGCCGGGGGTCTCGACGGTCAGCCCCGCGGGCCCGGCCAGGACCTCCCGGATCAGGTCGGGGGTGATGAAGCGGAGGGCGAGACCCGCCTGCACGAGGGCCCGGACGTCCTCCTCCGCGATGTGCTTGAGCAGTCGGTCGTACAGTGTGCCCTGGATCAGCATCTGGTCGACCTGCCGGTCGAAGTACCGGCGCCGGGAGGGCAGTCCGCGCAGCAGCTCGCCGAGGGACGGCGAGTCGGCGCCCAGCGCGACGGCGGTCCGGGCCGCGAGCTTGAGGCTCAGCGGATGTCCGCCGATCCGGTCGACGAGGTCCTCGGCGAGCGGCTCGTCCGTCACCCCGGAGGACATCAGCAGGTCCACGGAGGCCTCGTGGTCCAGCTCGGTCAGCTCCATCGTGCGCGGGGTCAGGATCCGGGCCGGGTGGTCGATCGGGGCCCGCCCGGAGACGATGAACCGCAGGCGCGAGTAGGCCGCCCGCAGGGCCGTCCAGACGGCCCACATCCGGGCGATGACGGGCGAGCCCCGGTACTGGGCCTCCTCGAAGGAGTCGACCACCACGACCAGCGGCGGCGACGGTTCGCCCGGCGCCGGGCGGACCGCCTCGGCGACCAGGGACGCGGCCCGGTGGGCGAGTTCCTGCTCGCGGGCGCTGGCCCGGGCGTGGAAGTCGGAGGAGATGTCGCGGCCGAGCGTCGTCCGGGTGCCGGCCAGCTGGTACAGGTCGTCGAGCTCGTTGCGTTCGCCGCGCTGGAGCGCCGCCGTCCGCTCGCACTCGTCCGCCAGCTCCTCGAAGGCGGCGCGGTGCGGCGGATGCTGGACGCCGAGCTGCCGGGCCATCTCCGCGAGCACCGTGGCCGGTTCGTGGACGGAGAGCGTCGGACGCGCGAAGTCGATGTAGGCGAAGGGGAATCCGGTGGGGCCGGCGGCGGCGAGCGCGTCGACGAGGAACTTGGCGAGCAGGGTGCTCTTGCCGATGCCGCCGACGCCGTGCAGCAGGACCGGCGGCTCCGCCGGCTCCTCGGGCAGCGCGACATAGGCGTGCAGGGAGTCGAGCTCGGCGGTGCGGCCGTGGAACGTCCCCTGGACGAGCCGGCGCATCGGCTGGAGCAGCCGGGCCCGCTCCAGGCGGTGCTGCACGTCGTCGACGTCGGGCAGCCCGGTCACGCCCGGGACGCGGCTCAGCCAGAGCGTGGCCTGGAGCGAGTCGGAGAGCACCTGGACCTCGTCGCGGGCGTTCGGGCCGGGGCCCGTCGGTCCCGCGCCCTCCGCAGGCGGGCCGGACCCCACGGGGGGCAGGCCGGCGCCGGTCAGCAGGGCCAGTGCCGTGCGCTCCGGCCCCGGGCCCTCGGGGCGGAGGCCGATGTTGGTCCGGAGGACGCGCAGCGCGGCGTCCGGTCCGTCCAGGCCCGCCAGGGCCGCGTCCCGGATCTCCGGCTTGAGCGTCCAGACGGTGGCCCCGGGGGCCGGCAGGGCCGTGCAGTCGTCGACGAGCTCCAGGACGGCCCGCCCGGTGGCCCGCTCCTCGCCCGGGAGCCGCAGCCGCGCGGGGTCGAACTCCTGGAGCAGGCACGCGGCCTCGCGGTAGGACCTGCGCAGATCGGGCAGCGCGGCGGCGGGGGCGGCGAGGCTGGTGCGCAGGGCGTCCCGCAGCACGTGACCCGCCTCGCCCGGCGGCGGCGACGTCGGCGGGAGCGCCCGGTGGAGCCGTACGACGTCCTCCACGGCCGTGCACAGCCGCCGCATGTAACTGTCCTCGCCGTCCGGCGAGTCGACGGCCCGCAGCACCTCCGCCACGGCCGTCTCCGTGAGCTCGCGGACGGCCGACTCGTCCCGGTCCGCAGCCGTGTCGGTGAAGAACTCCGCGAAGAACTCCCGGAGATCGTTCTCGTCGGCGACACGGGTCGTGTCGCGGCACTCGTTCTTCCGGATCTCGTACGGGAGCTGCCGCATCGTCGTCGCGTAGCCGAGCAGCACCAGACGCGGCACGGTGTCGGCCCGTACCGGGGTGTGTTCGTAGATCGCCCGCGCGAGGACGCCGATGCAGTCCCACACGTCCGAGTGCGGATCGAGCCGGTCGCAGTCGTCGAGGACCAGCCAGAAGCGCTGCTCGGCGGCGGTGGCGCGGGCGACGATCCGGTGCGCGGCGTCCTCGAAGGAGGGCAGTGGATCGTTCAACCGGGTGGGATCCAGCGGGACCCGGTCGGCCTCCGGCCCCGTCACGAAGGCCGAGAGCCTCTCCATCAGGCGTGCCGCCGTGGACGTGCGGGAGAGCGTGACGCGGACCGGACGGAAGTCGCAGTGCTGGCCGAGGTGGCGGATCAGCTCGTACGTGTAGGACCGCCCGCTGTCCGGGGGCCCGTCGACGACGAGCACCGTCTGCTCCGGGTCGGCGAGGAACTCCCGGAGCTTGCGGCGCAGCTCGCGCCGGTTCAGGAAGACCTCCGTGCCGTGCTTCAGGAGCGTGCTGTCGAACGGATCCCGCGGGGAGCGGCGCAGCTGCTCGTCGTCCCGCAGCCGGGTCAGCAGGTTCCGGGCCTCGGCGCCCTGCTCGAAGGCGTGCGGGTCGTCGATCGCGGCCAGCGCGTCGAGACCCGCGAGCACGGAGAGCAGCCGCCGCTGGTGGGCGATGTCGCGGCGGGCCGCCTCGACGACGAGCAGGGCGTTCCGCCGGGGGTCCGGGGTGAGCGGCAGGTCCTCGACGAATCCGGCCGGCAGGCCGGCGCGGAGCAGCCGCGCCCGCGGGTCGGGGGAGTCGAGGAGGTGGTCCCGCACCCAACTGGCGACGAGGCCCCACTCCGTCTCGGTGAGCGGCATACCGCACCTGCCCGGCGCTCTTCGCGCAGCGCCGGTCGCTCCGGCGCCGGACCTGACGAGATCAGTCGTGACCGGACGTCACCGGTCGAGGCCAGACGAACTGGCTGATCCCCTTCATCGTTTCACCGGCCGGGAACCGTCGCAATCGCTGCCCCGGGTCCCGTCCGCGTCAGGGGTGCAGCACGATGTCCTCGTACGACTCCAGGCGCCGCCAGCGGTCCTCCGGCGCACGGGTCGGCGGCATCACGTCCACGTCCGGCAGCGGCCCGAACTCCAGCTCGGTGATCTCCGCGACGTCCGAGACGGGCACCTGGTACGTGCGGAACGGGCCGAGCGGCGGCGGCGCCCCGGCCTTCGCTCCCGCCAGCGCCCGCTCCGCGTCCCGGCTCAGGTCGGGGCTCTGGTCCAGGACGTACGCGGCGGAGGCGAGTGCCCCGTCCTGGACGAAGGCGGCCACCTTCCAGAACCGCAGCGGCACCTGCACCCCGCGGTACGGCGGGTCGGAGTCCTGGAGCACCGGGCCGGTGAGGACGGTCAGCTTCCGGTCGTACTCGGCGGCGTGGTCGAGCAGATAGTTCTCCAGGCCCTGCCAGAGCTGCTTGCCCTGGTTGAAGACGTCCGCCTGGGGAGCGGCGTTGGTGAAGTGGAAGGTGTCCGTATTGGCCAGGGACGCCACGGCCGAGGCGCCCCAGACGGGGTCGAGCCGGCGGACCAGATGCCCCCGGTCGAGGCTGTTGTTCCGGTAGACGTCGTCGCCGGCCTGCTGCTCCTTGGGCAGCCGGGGGTCGTACTCCCAGACGTCCTCGCGGGGCACGTCCTCCAGGAGCTGCGCGCCCTCGATGCAGACCGCGGTGGAGGCGGCGAGCCGCCGGTCGGGCCGGAAGACCACGGTGAAGTGGGTGTACGGCAGGATCACCGTCTCGATCGTGTCCCGGACCGGGAGCGCGAGCGGGACGACGGGGCCGAGGAAGGCCTCGTCGTAGCCGGTGCGGTCGGCGAGGGCGGCCAGGCGTTCGGCGGGCGCCCGGCCGGGAGGGAGCGGCGCGTCGGAAGGGTTCATACGATGTAAGTACCGCGTGGAGAGGGTCGCGCTCGGCGTCGGACCGCAGGCCACTCGATCAGCCGCCCCCGGCACCCCCGCCCCGGGCATCCGCCCCCGGCGTCCCCGCCGTCGCCCCCGCCCCGGCATCCCCCGTCCCGGCATCCCTGCGCTCCGCACGAGGAGGCACCCCATGGCCACCGGACTCTCCCTGCACGTCGGACTGAACGCCGTCGACCCCGCCCGGTACGAGGGCTGGGACGGCACCCTGAACGCCTGCGAGAACGACGCCCACGACATGGCGCGGCTCGCCAGGTCCGTCGGATTCGAGGCCACCACCCTGCTCACCCCCGACGGCACGGTCGCCAACATCACCTCCGTGCTCCACGAGGCCGCCGCCCGGCTGGTCCCCGGCGACATCCTGCTCTTCACCTATTCGGGCCACGGCGGTCAGGTCCCCGACGTCACGGGCTCCGACGACGAGCCGGACGCGCTCGACGAGACCCTCGTCCTCTACGACCGGCAGTTCCTCGACGACGAGGTCCAGGAGGTGTTCCGCGCCTTCGCCGACGACGTACGGATCGTCGCCGTCTTCGACTGCTGCCACAGCGGCAGCAGCATCGAACTGCCCGGCGGCGCCGCGGAGGAGACCACCGGCCGCTACATGCCGGAGCCGTGGCAGCAACGGCTCTACGAGCGCGACCGGCCCTTCCTCGAAGAACTCCAGCGGACCCTGGCGAAGGAAGCCCCCGCCGACGGGACAGCCCCGGACGCACTCCTCGTCTCGGCCTGCCAGGACAACCAGGTCGCCGCCGACGGCGCCGTCAACGGCGCCTTCACCGGGGCCCTGCTCCGGGTGTGGGACGAGGGCGCCTTCCGCGGCGACTACCGCACCTTCCACCGGGCCATCCAGCGCCTGCTGCCCCCGACCCAGAGCCCGAACCTCTACCTGACCGGCACCCCCGCCCCGGACTTCCTGGCCCAGAAGCCGTTCACCGTCTGAGACGGGCACCGGTCCCGGGAAAAGAGAAAGGCGTCCCGGAAAACAGAAAGGCAAGGAGGGACGACCTCTCCTTGCCACTCTCAAGATATAGCGCACAGGGGGCCTTGCGGCAAGGCCCCCTTCGTCCTGCACAATCGCGGCTCGAAGCTTTGAACTGCGGAAATACGGGGCGTACTGATGATTGACGTGATCGTGGTCGGCGGCGGACCGACCGGCCTGATGCTCGCGAGCGAACTGCGCCTGCACGACGTGGGGGTGGTCGTCCTCGAGAAGCTGACCGAGCCGACCAAGGAGTCCCGGGGACAGGGCCTGCACGCGCGCAGCGTGGAGATGATGGACCAGCGGGGCCTCCTGGAGCGCTTCCGGGCGGTCAGCGAGCCGTTCTCGGTCGGCGGCCTCTTCGGCGGCGTGATGAAGGCATGGCCCGAGCAGCTCGACACGGCCCACCCGTACGGCCTCGCCACGCCGCAGCCCGTCACCGAGCGGCTGCTCAACGAGCACGCGCTCGAACTCGGCACCGACATCCGGCGCGGGAGCGAGGTGGTCGGGATCGACCAGGACGAGGACGGGGTGACCGTCACGCTCGCGGACGGCACCGAGCTGCGCTCGCGCTACCTCGCCGCGTGCGACGGCGGACGCAGCACGGTCCGCAAGCTGCTCGGCGTCGGCTTCCCCGGCGAGCCCGCCACGGTGGAGACGCTCCTCGGCGACATGGAGGTGACCGCGGACCCGGAGACGATCGCCGCCGTCACCGCGGAGGTGCAGAAGACCCAGCTGCGGTTCGGTCTCAAGCCCCTCGGGGACGGCGCGTGCCGCGTCATCGTGCCCGCCGACGGGGTGGCCGAGGACCGCACGACCCCGCCGACCCTCGACGACTTCAAGACCCAGCTGAAGGCCTTCGCCGGCACCGACTTCGGGGTGCACTCGCCGCGCTGGCTGTCCCGCTTCGGCGACGCCACCCGGCAGGCCGAGCGCTACCGGGTCGGCCGGGTGTTCCTGGCCGGCGACGCCGCGCACATCCACCCGCCGACCGGCGGCCAGGGCCTCAACCTCGGCATCCAGGACGCGTTCAACCTCGGCTGGAAGCTGGCCGCCGCGGTCGCCGGCTGGGCGCCGGAGGGCCTGCTCGACACCTACGAGGCCGAACGCCACCCGGTCGGTGCCCGCGTCGTGGAGAACACCCGCGCGCAGATGACCCTCCTCGGCGCCGACCCCGGGGCGACCGCGCTGCGGGAACTGTTCTCGAAGCTGATGGACTTCGAGGAGGTGAACCGGTACATCACCGGCATGATCACCGCGGTCGACGTCCGCTACGACCTCGGCGAGGGCCATGAACTCCTCGGCCGGCGGCTGCGGGACCTGACGCTGAAGCAGGGGCGCCTGTACGAGCTGACGCACGGCGGCCGGGGCCTGCTGCTCGACCGGACGGGCCGGCTCTCGGCGGAGGGCTGGGCGGACCGGGTCGACCACGTCGTCGACGCCGGCGAGGAACTCGACGCGCCCGCCGTGCTGATGCGGCCGGACGGCCACGTCGTCTGGGTCGGCGAGGACCAGGTGGAGCTCGCCGCCCGCCTGACGGAGTGGTTCGGCGCCGCGAAGGCCTGAGCCCTGCGGTGACCCGACGGGCGGGATCCGGTGCTCAGGACCCCGCCCCTCGGGCCCCGGCACGGACCTGCCGTGGGGCGGGCCTCGGGGTGGTGGTGGGGCGTCGGGGGCCGGTCGGGTGGGGCGGTCGTGCGGGTGCCGGGGCGCCTGCGGGCGGGTGCGGCGTACACCGTGGACCTACGGCCGCAACGCCGTCGCCAGTTGGGCGCGGGAGCGGACGTCGAGCTTCTGGTAGATGCGGGTCAGCCGCGCCTCCACCGTCTTCACGCTCAGATACAGCTTCGCCGCCGCCTCCTGGTTGCTCGCGCCCTGCCCCACCAGCCGGGCGAGCCGCAGCTCCGCCTCCGTGAGGGAGGACAGCGCGGGCACCGACTCCTCGCCGCCCGAGCCGGGTCCGGTGGCCTCGCCCGCCGGCGTCTCGCTCGCCAGGGCCAGCCACGGGGCCGCCCCGGCGCGCTCGAAGACCGACGCCGCCTCGTGCAGGGCGCCCTGCGCCGCCGACCGGCGCCGGCGGCGCCGCTCCACCCGCGCCAGGGCGATCAGCGCCCGCCCCTGCTCCAGGGGCAGCCCGGCCCGCCCGAAGCTCTCGGCCGTACGGGTGAGCAGCTCGGCCGCCTCGTCGGTCCTGCCCTCCGCGGCCAGGCACAGGGCGTACGCCCGGTCGCAGCCCAGCAGGACCGTGGACCGGCCGAGCCGCTCCGCCACCGGCCGCACCTCCGCGAGGACCGCCAGGGCCTCGTCGCCCGCGTCGTGCGCGAGCAGCGCCTCGGCCAGCTCCTCGTGCCAGCGCAGCATCGACGGGTCCACCGTCGACTGGGCGCGCTCGTCGGCCTGGACCCGCCGCAGCGTCTCCAGGGCGGCGGCGACGTCGCCGGTGATCAGCTGGACGCGGCCGAGCGCGTACCGGCTGCGGGAGAGGAAGACGCGGTCGCCCTCCTCCTCCGAGGCCTGCACACTGCGGCGGGCATAGCTCGCCGCCCGCGCGAAGCTGCCGCCCGCGGTCTCCGCGAGCGCCAGGGTGTACCAGGCGGGGCCGGGGGAGAGCCCCGCCTCCAGGGTGAGCGCGAGGGCCTGCCCGGCGTGCGCGAGGGCGGCCGCGCAGGCGCCCCTGCGGGACTCGACCGCGGCCAGGGTGGAGAACAGCTCGATGGTGTCCTCCACCGAGCCGCGCCGCTGCACCAGGGGGAGCAGCGCGTTCAGCTCGTCCCGCGCGTCGTCCAGCCGGTCGTCGAAGAGGGCGTGGCGGATCGTCAGGATCTGGGCGGCGTTGCGGATCCCGAGCGGGCGCTCGGCCCGCTCCAGGGCACGGGCCTGGCCGAGTACGGTCTCGGCGTCCGGAGAGCCGAGGGCACGCTCCATCCGCGCCTGCACCGTCAGGGCCTGCGCCGCGAGCCGGGGATCGCCCATCGAGGCGGCCAGCGCCGCCGATTCGACCGCGGCCGTGCGCGAGCGCTCCGGATCGCCGTCCGCGAGCACGTACTTGACGGCGAGCCGCAGCTGCACGGCGGCCCGCAGGGCGGTGTCCCCCTCGGAGTCCTCCATGGCGTGGACGTACATCTCGTCGAGCCCGGTGAGCCCCTGACCGGCGGTGTCGAGCACGGCGAGCCGCGCCCTGACCCGGTCGGACGGCACCGCGTCCCGGGCGAGGAGATCCGTCGCGGCCCGCATCGCGAGGTCCGCGCGGGCCGCCCGGGCGGCCTCCTCGGCCGCGTCCACGAGCCGCGCGATCCGCCGCGTGCCGTGCCGGCCGGGCGTCGACTCGGCGGCGAGCAGGGCCAGTTCCGCGGCGAGCGCGCTGTTCCCGCGCCGCCGGGCCAGATCCGCGGCGGCCGCGACCTCGGCGGCCAGCTCCTCGTCCGGCCGCTCGGTGGCCAGCGCCCGGTGCCGTACGGCCTCGACGGGGTCGTCCACGACCTCCGCGAGCGCCGCGTGCCCGGCGCTCCGCTCCGCCCAACAGGCGTCGTGCACCAGGGTGGAGGGCAGCAGTCCGGCGGTGAACGTCACCGAGCCGTCCTCGGACAGCGACACCAGATCGGCCCGCTCGGCCGCCGCCAGGTCCGCCTCCGCGGTCGGCCGCCCGGCCCGGCGCACCAGGGTGGCCGAGGGGCGCAGCGCGAGCGCGGCGAGCAGCAGCGTCTCGCGTACGGCGGGGGGCGCGGCGCCCAGGAGCTGGCGGGCGAGGTCGCGGGCGCGCCCGGAGAGCGTCAGCGCCTCGGCGTGGTGCACGGGGGTCCGCGCGTCGGCGAGCGAGCGGCCCACGGCGAGCGCGAGCCGCGGATTGCCGCCGCTCGCGCGGTGGATGCGGCCGGCCATCCGGGAGGGCAGCCGGTGGTGGATGAGCAGTTCGGCGATCTCGTCGGCGTGCAGCGGCGGGACGCGCAGCACGTCCGCCTCCGAGGGCACCCAGAGGTGCGCGGCGTGCGGGTCCTCGTGGCGGTGGCTCTCGCGGTACGGCGCGTGGGCCTCGGCGTACGGCTCGGGGGTCTCCACGGCCACCACCCGCAGCGCGGGCGGGGCCAGATGGAGGGCGAACCGGAGCAGGTCCGCGCTGTCCGCGTCGACGTGCTGCACCCCGTCGACGACGAGCAGGACGGGGCCGCGGCAGGTCAGGGCGCGCAGGATCCGGGCGATGCCGAGGCGCAGCGCGATCGGGTCCCAGCCGCCCGCGTCGATCGGCGCCTCGCGGCAGAGCATGGCGACGGCGGTGCGCTGGGGTCCGGGCAGCTGGTCGAAGACGCCGGAGGCGAGCACCCCCGAGTCGAGGACTCCGGAGGAGAGCACGCCCGAGGCGAGGGCGTCGGCGTCGAGTGCGCCGGACGCGGGCCCGCCGGAGCCGGCCGGGCCGGCGGGGGACTGCCCGGGCGGGTGCGCCGCGGCCGGTCCGGGGACGGGCCGGCCGGTGCCGAGGCCGGGCCAGGTCACGGTCGCCGCCACCGAGGCCACGAGCGCCGCGGCGGCGGCCCCGGGTATCTCACGGTCGGACGGCAGGGTCGCGAGCCACAGCACGGTCTCGCCGCGCGCCTCGGCACGGGCCGCCTCGGCGAGGGCGACCTCGGTCTTGCCGACGCCGGCGGGTCCGGTGAGCAGGGCGCGGCCCCGCGTGTGGAGGGCCCGTTCGAGCCGGGTGAGGAGTTCCTCGCGGCCCACCGGGGCAGGGCTCTGTGGAGCTGTCGTCACTGTCCACCACCTCCGGCCCCTCGGGGCCCGGCCCATGGACCCCGTGCGCAGAGGATACGGAGCCCACCGGCACAGTCCAGGCCCCTTGTCCGGCATTCGGACAAAGGGCCTGGCGGGCGGGCACGGCCCCAACGCCAGGACGCGCCAGTGGTGTAGACCACGGGCGCGTCGCTGACCAGCAATGATGCTGATGTGGGGGGTGGTTCAGAGGTGGTGCGGTGGTGCGTCAGAAGGTGAGGCTCCACGAGTCGATGTAGCCGGTGTCACCCGAGGCCACATCGCGGACCTGGAGCTTCCAGGTGCCGTTGGCGACCTCGCTCGACGCGTCGACCGTGTACGTCGCGAGGACGTTGTCGGCGCTGTCCGAGGAAGAGGAGGCCTTCAGGTTGCGCACCGTGCCGTCGGGGGCGACCAGGTCGATGACCAGGTCCCCGCGCCAGGTGTGCTTGATGTCCACGCCGACCTTGAGGGTGGCGGGGGCGTTGCCCGTGCGGCCGGTGACGGCGATCGAGGACGACACGGTGGTGTTGTCGGAGATCGTGACGTTCGTCGCGTTGGTGAAGACGGTGCCGGTCGGCGGGGTGGTGTTGAGGACCGCGTCCACGGCCTTCGCCGTGTCGGCGATGCCGGTGCCGCAGCCGCCGGTGCAGGTGCCGGGCAGCGGGCGGGCGTTGTTCTTGATCGCGGACTCGATGTCGGCCGGGGTGAGGGTGCTCTTGGCCGACTTCAGCAGGGCGGCGAGGCCGGCGATGTGCGGCGCCGCCATCGAGGTGCCCTGGTAGGGCTTGTACGTCTCCGTCGACTGGACCGTGAGACCCGAGTTCAGCGTGGAGTAGATCGCGTTCTCGGGGGTGGTGACGGTGCCGGGCGTGTCCGTGGCGTTGCGGGTCTCGCCACCGGGGGCGGCCACGTCCACGATCGTGCCGTAGTTGGAGTAGTACGAGCGGGAGCCGGCGCGGTTGGTCGACGCCACGGTGATGACGTTGGAGCAGTTGGCCGGGGTGAAGCCGGAGGCGTTGGCGTTGCTGTTGCCCGCGGCGACGACGACGGTGGTGCCGCGCGAGACGGCGCCGTTGATCGCGGTCTGGTAGACGCTCGGGCAGGTGGAGCTGGCGCCGCCCAGGCTCAGGTTGATGACCTTGGCCGGGGTCGCGTTGGCCGGGATGCCCGGCACGGTGCCGCCGGAGGCCCAGGTGATCGCGTCGGCGATGTCGGAGGACGAGCCGCCGCACTTGCCGAGCACGCGCACGGGCTGGATCTTCGCGTTGTACGCGATGCCCGCGATGCCCTTGGTGTTGTTGGTGGTCGCGGCGATGGTGCCGGCCACGTGGGTGCCGTGCCAGGAGGAGTTGGAGGCGGTGGAGCCGGTGCCGCACTCGCCGGCGGTGGCGTTCCAGTCGCCCTCGTCCTTCGAGTCGGCGTCGCGGCCGTTGCCGTCGCGGGCGTCGGCGGAGTCCGAGATGAAGTCGTAACCCGCGATGACGTTGGACGCCAGGTCCGAGTGGGCGGCGTAGCCGGTGTCGATGACGGCGACGGTGACGCCGGAACCGGTCGTCTTGTCCCAGGCTGCAGGAACGTTCATGCCACCGGTGGGCTCGAAGAGGTCCCACTGCTTGGCGTAGTCGGTGTCGTCCGGGGTGACAGCCATCGCGTAGGCGCGGATGTCGGGCTCGACCGAGGCGACGGCCGGGTCGGCGCGGAAGGCGTCCATGACCTCGGTCACGTCCTGCTTGGTGGCCTGGCCGCCCAGGTTCACCAGGGCGGCACCGCCGGCGAGGCGGCGCTCGAAGGAGAGCTTCTCGCCCGTCTGCGCGGCCTTCTCCGCCGTGTCGCTCTTCGCGGCGGTGTTGGAACCGGCCTCGGCCGTCCGGGTCTTGTAGGTGACGATCACCTTCTCGACGGGGGCGCTGGGAAGCGCCCGCATCGCCTGCGAAGCCGGACCCGGCTTCGGGGTGGCTGCGACCGGGGCGGCGGCGAACGCCCCGGAAGTCATGGCAGCGGCACCGAGGATCGCGGCGCTCGCGACCACGGATATGACTCTCCGCCTGGAACCGTTCAAGGTGTGGCCCTTTCGAGTACGACGTAACTGCGGAGCAGTGGCGGCGGCGCGGGACGCACGGAGCGAAGTGGGGTCGCGTCCGCCGTTCCCTGGGCTTGGGGGGCCCGTGCGCCGCCACCGGCGCGACGGCCCGGGTCAAGGCCGCCACCGGCGGACAGCACCCTCCGCATGCACCTGTCAGGGTGCGCTCAGGGGATGATATCTGCCGGTGCGGAGGACAGTAGGGAACGGGGGGGTGAACCCGATACGGGGAAAACCCTTGTCACCCCTCAAGGGGTGGCGGGGGTCCGGGGAGGGTGCCCGCCACGAGGCCGTACGGGGGCGGCTGATCAGCCGAGTTCGAGGGTGGTGACGCCGAACACGCGCTCGCGGGCCACCGGCCGGACCGGGCCCGTGTACATCCTGGCCGTCTCGAACGTCGGCTCCAGACCGCGCTCCTGGGCCAGCCGGGCCGCCGCGGGGTTCGCCTCCGGCATGTCGACCGCGATCCGGTCCGCGCCGAACTCCCGCGCCTCGGCGGCGAGCCCGTCGAGGAGGGCGGCCGCGTCGGCCGGGGTGTCCGCGAACAGCGGCCCCACACGCGCCTCGTCCTCGGCGGGACGAACCACCCCGAACCCGGTCAGACGACCGTCGACGACCCGGGCCAGCGCCCGATGGCCGGGCGTGCTGAGCCAGGTGTCCAGGAACCGGGGCCGGTCGGCGTGGTGGCAGCGGTTGTCGTACGCGGAGAGGGCGGCCCGGTCGACGCGCTCGGCGGCGACCAGGCCGGCCACCGGGCGGTCGGGGGCCGGGACCTCGCCCACGTACCGCGCGGTGCGGTACGCCGTCGCGAAGCCGGAGCGCCGGTAGGCGTCCTGCTGCGCCGGCACCCCGTCGAGCCCGACGGACCGGCTGCCCGCGTGGGCGAGGGCGGCCTGCCAGGTGGCCAGGCCGTATCCGAGACCGCGGAGTTCGGGGCGGACGAGGTAGAAGCCGAGGAAGGCGTAGTCGGCGTCGTAGGTGACGACGGAGATGGCGGAGACCGGCTCCCCGCCGACCCGGCCGAGGAAGAAACCGGAGGGGTCCTGGGCGAAGAACGCCGGAATGTCGGAAAGCCCCGGATTCCATCCCTCCGCGGCGGCCCAGGACCGCACGAGCGCCCACTCGTGGGGGGTGGCGGACTCGACGGAGAGGGAGGCCATGGGGTGTCCTTCGGGCGGTCGGAACCGGGGCAAAGCGCGCCGAGCATAACGCCGGGGGTGCGGTGCCGCCGCCTCCGCCGACCGATTCCGGCCGCCGACCGCTCGCACGGACCCGCGCGTGCGCTGGGCGGCGCCGGGCTTCGCGTGAGCCCGCGCGCGTGCGGGGCGGCGCCGGGCTTCGCGTGAGCCCGCGCGCGTGCGGGGCGGCGCCGGGCGGCCGTGTGGGCCCGCGCCCGTGCTGGGCGGTGCCCAGGCCCGCCCCCGTGTGGGCCCGCACCCAGGTGGACGTCGCCCACCGCCCGTGTGGCGCCCGCGCCCGTGCTGGGCGGCGCCCAGGTCCGCGCCCGTGTGGGCCCGCACCCAGGTGGACGTCGCCCACCGCCCGTGTGGCGCCCGCGCCCGTGCTGGGCGGCGCCCAGGTCCGCGCCCGTGTGGGCAATCGTCCCGCTGGGGCGGGACGGGTGGGCACACGGGACGGCGCGCCCAGCGGCGCCTCCGCGTTCCGCGCCTGGACCCGCACC